>NZ_JBHWCL010000101.1:0-34795 GCF_042735125.1 Kitasatospora sp. NPDC059599
GGGACCATCCCCGCGCGGGCGGGGAGCAGGCGAGCCTGCGCCGCAGGTAGGCGAGCGGGCTGGGACCATCCCCGCGCGGGCGGGGAGCAGGCGAGAGAGGCGGCGAACATGTCGTCCATGGCAGGACCATCCCCGCGCGGGCGGGGAGCAGTGGCCGCGTACGTCGGTGTGCGGCTGTACTTCGGGACCATCCCCGCGCGGGCGGGGAGCAGGTGGTGGACCAGTTGGTGAACTGCCAGTCGTTGGGACCATCCCCGCGCGGGCGGGGAGCAGCGTCCCGGTGACAGTCGGTCGGCAAACGCGATCGGGACCATCCCCGCGCGGGCGGGGAGCAGGCGGTCTGCAGGGCCTTCGCCGCCGTAGCCCCGGGACCATCCCCGCGCGGGCGGGGAGCAGGAGATGGGCCCACGCGAGCGTCCCTCGGGGCCGGGACCATCCCCGCGCGGGCGGGGAGCAGGACGATCCGGCGCATGCGCTGTTGTGCCGCGCGGGACCATCCCCGCGCGGGCGGGGAGCAGATCCTCTGGGCCCGCTACGGCAACACCACCGAGGGACCATCCCCGCGCGGGCGGGGAGCAGCACGCCAAGACCCGCCCCCGCGGCGGCAACTACGGACCATCCCCGCGCGGGCGGGGAGCAGAAGACCATCAAGAACGACATCACCGATCTCCAGGGACCATCCCCGCGCGGGCGGGGAGCAGACGGCCCGTGGGTTGGTGGGGGGTTCAGCACCGGGACCATCCCCGCGCGGGCGGGGAGCAGGCCGCAGCATGGCACAGGTCCACGCCGCGGCCGGGACCATCCCCGCGCGGGCGGGGAGCAGTCGACGGGCACGGCGTGGACGCCGTGGTGGGCGGGACCATCCCCGCGCGGGCGGGGAGCAGGGGCTCGATCCGGGCCGCCAGGAGTCGGCCGGGGGACCATCCCCGCGCGGGCGGGGAGCAGAGGGTGCTAGGGCTTCATGGGATTGACGTTCCGGGACCATCCCCGCGCGGGCGGGGAGCAGGGCCTGGCGGTACTGGTGGCCGGGGTGGTGTTGGGACCATCCCCGCGCGGGCGGGGAGCAGGGCGCGGAGGTAGTGCGCACGGCCCTGCAGGAGGGACCATCCCCGCGCGGGCGGGGAGCAGCAGGAGAAGCAGATAAAGGCTCCGGAGTCGGAGGGACCATCCCCGCGCGGGCGGGGAGCAGCCCCGACCATCCGTCAGCCGAACGTCTAACGGAGGACCATCCCCGCGCGGGCGGGGAGCAGCTTCACCGGCTCCTCGGCGCCGATCGACTTGAGGGACCATCCCCGCGCGGGCGGGGAGCAGGTGGTCGTACGGCTGAGGTGCGACGGGTGTGGGGGACCATCCCCGCGCGGGCGGGGAGCAGAGCAGTGCGCCGAGCGTGTCGACGTGCGCGTCGGGGACCATCCCCGCGCGGGCGGGGAGCAGAGCGACCGGATCCGGTCGTACGGCACGTCGTTGGGGACCATCCCCGCGCGGGCGGGGAGCAGTACCCGCCGCCGCTCCAGGACAGTCAGACGTCGGGACCATCCCCGCGCGGGCGGGGAGCAGACGTAGCCGGCGGGAATCTGGCCGAAGGAGTAGGGACCATCCCCGCGCGGGCGGGGAGCAGGTCGGTGAAGGGCGGGCACTGCCACGGCTCCAGGGACCATCCCCGCGCGGGCGGGGAGCAGTCTTCTTGACCTGGGACTTTGTCAGGAAGCAGCGCTGTTTTCGACCACTTCCAGCAGGTCGGGAAGTTCGGGCATGTTGCTCATGTGGCAGGCTCTCTTGCTGGTTGATCGGCGTTAGCGTTTGGCCATGCGTCGTTTGGCGGCTTTGCTCCAGCCGGGCTTCGGGTTGGTAGCAGTGGTTGGTGGAGGTGTGGCGGGGCGGTGGATCAGGGTGAGGCCCTCGTGTTCCGTGGGCTGCCACGAGTGATCGTGGGTGCGGAAGGTGTATCCCTGCTCGGTGTCGGAGCTGTGGACCAGTAGGGCTCGGCCTTGGCCTGCGTACGCTTGGACCTCGGTCCACAGGAGGTCGCGGACGCGAGCGGACGGGGTGCCGATGAAGACCCCGGCGGAGATCTCCAGAAGCCAGCGGGTGAGGAAGCCACGCAATCCTGCTGGGCAGTTGGTCAGGACGATGACGGTCACCAGGCCGCTCCGTCGTCTTGGTTGAAGCCGGCTGCCAGGTGGGCGTCGTGGTCGGACTGCACGGTCACCCGGTCGATGTCGGTGGCCACGGTCATCTCATGGTGGTGACCGTCTGTCGTCAGTAGGCCCTTGATGTCGTCGACGACGCGGTCGAGCAGGCGCAGCCGGTGGATCCGGTCGCGCAGTGTGCGCCGGGTGGACGGTCCGGCATCGTCGGGGGCGGAGGCGGCGACATCGAAGGCGACCAGAATGCCGATCTCGGTCTTGTAGAGGTCGGCGACGTCCAGGACGAAGGACAGCTCGTGGCCGGAGTGGATGAACCCGAGTGCCGGAGAGCAGCCGAGAGCGGTGACCACGGCGTGGCTGATGCCGTACATCACCTGGGCAGCCGCCGTGATGGCCTGGTTAACGGGGTCGCCGGAGGTGAAGTCGCCCGGGGTGTAGCGGCGACCGCGCCAGGGGATGCCGGTACGTTCGGCGTTTTTGCGGTAGCAGTCCTTGACGCGTCGGCCCTCGCGACCGAGGAGCTCGCGCCGGGTCAGTCCGTCGACGTTCTCGTCGGGGAAGCGGAGTCGGTACATGGACCGGGCGACGTCGAGCCGGGTGCGGCGGTTGGCCCAGCAGTGGGCCTGTGCCTCGGCGAGGGCGGCCGAGCGGGAGAGGGCTCGGCCGCCGGCGTAGTAGCGCACGCCGTGTTCACCTACCCATGTGACTCCGGTGCCGGTCTCGCCCAGCAGGCTCATGGCTTGGTGGGTGATGCGGGTGCCGGGCCCGAGCATCAGGGTGCCGATCGTTGCGGACGGGATGTGGGTGGTGCCTTCGGCGTCCTCGGCGGTGATCGCGTTCGCGTCGCGGTGGACGAGGCAGCGTTCGAGGTAGACGAAGGAGAGCCGGTCGCCGACACGGGCCAGCTCCGATGGGGTGCTTGCGGGTCTGCGACCGGCGCTCACGGGTGTGTTCTCCTGAGGGGTGATGCGACCGAGGGGGTGGATCCGAGGGGCCGAGGGCCTACTGAGCGGGTGCCAGCGTCATCAACCCGCAGCCGTAGGCCTTGGCCTTGCCCAGGCCCTGCGTGAGGATCCTGCGCAGGGCGTCCGCGTCCGTCACCTCCAGCCGGCCGTCGTAGGTGACGGCCTTGATGGTGACGGGTTGCTTGCCTCCGCCCTTGCGGAACTCCAGCGACCGCTGGTCGCGGACCAGGACCTGGTGGGCGTCCCCGTGCTCGGTGTGCCGGCGTTCCACTGGTTTCTCCTGGATGTGGAAGCCCCCTGCCTCCTGACGGTCGAGCAGCCAGCTGATCTGGTGACCGGCGGTGACGTGGGCGGTTCGCTTGGCCGGCTGGCCGTCGCGTACGCGGACGCTGTGCACGGGGTTCGCCGTCAGCCGGAAGTTCCAGGTGCTGCCCTTGTCGAGTTTGTCCAGGAAGGACCCGTAGCCGTACGTCTGCCAGCCGGGGGCGCCGGAGGCCGCGGCCGCAGGCCAGCCGGCCTGTTCGACCAGGTGGGTCAGGTCGGGGCGGCCGGCACTTACGACGTACAGCTGCAGTTCGGCGGCGGCGTTGCGGTCCAGGCGCCACAACACCCGTGGCTGGTCGGTCGTGCTGGGCAGGAGGTCGGGGAAGGAGGACATCACCGCTGCGTGCAGGACTTGCGGTGAGGAGACGAGCCGCCGGGTGCCGGGACGCGCGGCGTTGAGCCGGAATCGGGTGAGGTACATCAGGCGAGGTCCAGGTGGCTGGTCGGGTCGTGCGGCGGGATGCTGCGAGGTGCCCGGGCATGCGGGTTGTGGACGGTGACGCTGGAGGTGTGGACCGGGCGGAGTGCGTACCGGCGGTGCCGGGGGTCGTAGCTGAGGGGCTGGTCGCGGACTGAGGACCCGGACGACTTCGCATCGGCCGGGGCGTCGCTGAGGAGGGTCAGCGAGATGTCCTGCTCACGGTTGCGCCGACGCTGGTACCACTCGGCGGCCCGCCACGGTTCGGCGCTGAGGGCACCGTTGAGGTCGTCGCCCGGGTGGGTGCCGAGTTCGACGGGTCGGGCGGGTGGACAGGACCGCCGTCCGAGGTAGGGCAGGTACACGGGGTGGCGAAGTGCTTCGTACAGTCGCTCCACGAGTCCTTCCTCGCCTTGCACGGCGGCGACGAAGACGGCGTCTGCGAGGTAGAAGCGCTCCGAGAGGGGCATCGACTCATCGGTGTCCAGGTCGTGGGCGGTCTGGAAGTCCCTCACACGGGTGCCGGGTTGGTCGATGCGCACGCCGAACCGGAGGCGGGCGAGTTCGGCGATTCCCAGATCGGCGTCCCGAGCGATTCCGAGGGCGGCGGCGAGCAGGCCCAGTACCCCGCTCTTGGTCGGGGCGTTCTCGGTGGTCCGGCGGGAGAAGCGGGCCGTGGCCCCCCAGGACTGCAGGGGGCCGGCCAGCTGGAGTGTCAGGACACTCATCCGTGCTTCTCCAACCGCTCGGCGACGGCCGCCCCCACCACGGTGGTGAGCTGCTTGATGCCGGCGACCTCGGTGCCGAGGTCGGCGATCTTGCGGGTGGCAGGGCCTACGCGCAGGACCCAAGTGGCCGTGTCCTCGGCGCCGTAGGCACGCTCGATCTCCGGGACGTAGTCGATCAAGCGCTCGCAGGCGGGTTCCAGGTGTCCGCCGAATCCGTCGGTGGACACGGGGCGTTCGAAGGCGGAGACGAAGCTGATCGGGCGGGTGGAGCGGAGCTTGACGATCACGACGTCCGGCAGGGTGTGGTTCCCGAAGGTGTTGATCTTGCCGGTCGGCAGGGAGGAGACGAACCCGTCCAGGAACGCCTCGACGGCGCGCCGTACGGGGGTGGCCGGGGAGGTGTCCTCGTCGAGGCCCTTGCCCAGGTTGTCCTGGAGGCGGTCCACGTCCACCGCGGCGTACCGGTACAGGGTCGCCGAGTTGAAGTCGACGGTGCCGATCATCCCGGCGCCGCTCTCGTCGGCGGCGTTGCGGTCGTCCACGGCCGTGTAGTAGTCCGACTCGTTCTCCACCCGGTGCACGCTCAGCGCGTGGGCGACCTGGGCAGCCGCGTCGACATTGATGTCGGTGGCGTTGGCGACCATCCGGCCGAACAGGGCGATGTCCACCGAATGCCGGGTGTTCGCCGTCTGCTTCGGCCGGTCCTTGTTCTCCTTCGCCTTCAGGAAGGCCTTGATGTCGGCCGAGCCTTCGATGGCGAGGTCGGCCAAGCCGTCGAGCTGGCGGCTGCTCAGGAACATCAGGTAGGAGGCCTGCGGCGGGGCCTCAGCGACCGCGTCATCGCCTTCGGCCGACTTGGCGCTCTTGCGCTTCTGGGGCGGCTCGATCTTCGCTCCGGTGGCGGCTTGCAGGACCTCGACGGCGAGGGCCGTGGCCGGTGCCCCCGTCAGGTCCTCGCGCTTGGCGGCGATCCGCTGCGCCAGGAGTTCGGCGACCTGCTTGGTGCGAACACCCAGTTCGTTCGGGTCGAGTGCCTTGTTGAAGTGCTCACGGGTGGCGCGCTTCCATGCCTGGCTGGAGACCCTGGCGCGGGTGACGCCACCATACACGGCGGACTTCGGAGCCCCGGTGTCGTCCCGGTTGATGTTGCTCGGCGGAACGGTCTGGAGCGCGTGGATCTCCACGATGGTCCGGCTGGTCATGATGCTCCCTCGGATGGGATCTGTGGGATGAGCGGACGTTCGGTGTGTCAGTGGACGGCGGTGGAGGCATCGTCCGGTGCCGCGACCGCACCGTCCGCCTCGTCGCTCCGCCGGTGCGCGTTGAAGGAACGCCCCCAGGCTCGCCGGACTTCATCGGACGCGCCGGGAAACTGCCACCGGTAGAGCTGGTCGGCGAGCAGCGCATAGTCGAGACCGATCTCGTCGCGGCGCAGGAGTGTGACGATCTCGCGCAGCCGCACCGCCAGGAGCGGAAGTGTGGGCGCGGTGCCGGCACGGGTGAAGCGTTTGAGGATCGCTTGGTCGATCTCACCCGGCTTCATCAGCCGGCGGACGGCTGCGCCCAATTCCTGCCCGCGACGGTGCATCGGGCTTCGTTGGGACTGCTGGTGCACGGACCAGAGGGTCAGTGAGGTGTAGAGCGCGTCCTCCGCCCGGGTCTGGTGCAGGCCGTCCGTTTCGTGGAGGGGCTCGAGGTCGAGGAGGCCCCAGAGGTCGGGCACGGCGGCGGCGTCCCGTCCGGCGCCGCGCCGCAGCCGGGCCAGGGCGGCCGTTGCTGCCGAGCGGCCGTCAAGGTACCCGCGTTGCAGGCGTGCGATCTCGTCGCCGGCGGTGGTGCCGATCACGGTGAGGGAGGTGATGCGCTCCCCGCTCTGGGGAGGAATGAGGGTCATGTACAGCCTCTCGGGTCAGTCGACGCGTACGGAGGTCGTGGCGCCGTCGGAGACGGCAGCGGGCGGGGCCGGACGGGTATGCGGTAGGGCCTTGGTCAGGGCGATGCGGAAACGCCGCTCGGCAGAAGCGGAGTTGATCCACTGCTCACCGCCGTCCTTGAGCTTCACCGTCCGTCCGGTCCAGGCCTGGTCCCCGGCTGCTGCCAGCAGTTCGTCGGCGAGGCGCAGGAGTTCCCGGCGTACGGTCCTCTGCCAGACCGTGCTCAGCTCCTGGACCTCGTCGCCGGGCCGGATGGCGGCCAGCCACGTGCGGAAGTGTCCGTCCAGCTCGCCGTAAGCGCGGTCGCGGATCTGGTCCTGCGAGATCTCCGCCACCGTCCGGTCGTTGCCCTGGACCCGACGCTTGTCGTTGGCGACCGTCGCGAGCACGAGGTCGTGAGCGAGCCAGCCGAGGGCGTCCACGGCTTTGTCGGCATGGGCGACGGCGTCCACGGCGCAGATGCCCAAGCGACGGCTGGACTCGCCCAGGAGGACGACCGGCATGGTCACTTCGTCGGCCACGACCTCGTCCACCACTGACTGCTGGGTTCCGTACATGGTGCCGTAGGTCCTGAACCGCACCGTCGTCTCGTCGGACAGCGCGCCGTCGTTGCGCAGCCGGGCGAGCCAGTGGACGAGTCCCGGCTGCAGGGCCTCCGCCGGTTCCCCACGCGCACCCGTTTCCTGGGGACGACTTTCGGCTCCAAGGAGCGCTGCCAGGCCGCGCCAGGCGGCGCGTTCGGGGTCGTGTTCGCGCGGCATGTAGACCAACTGCGCGCCGTGCTTCTTCTCCTGGGCCCGGCTGCGCCGCCAGCCGGTCATCGGTTCGAGCTTTTGCTGGTTGCGGGGAACGAGCGGGTCGCCGTAGGTGAGAAGGGCACCGAAGACGCCCTCGTGATCGACCTGGAGCCGCACCCTCCGGGACTGCCAGGTGTACAGGTCGCACAGTCCGGTGGGACGGTGGCGGAGGTCGCCCTCGCCGGGGCCGTCCGGCTCACGCCGCCACGCCGGGAGGTCCGGTGCGCGGCCGGGGGGCGGGAAGTCCTCGGTGGCGATCAGGTTGAGCAGCAGGGTCTCTTTGAGTGACGTGCCTTCGGCGCTGACGCCCCCGAGCATGCCCGCCCAGGCGGTGCCCTGCGGGTATGCCTTTCCTCCCTTGGCCCGTGGGTCGTCCAGCACGCCGGTCTTGATGCCGGCGGTGTCGTACGCGTGCGCGTGCACCAGCCAGCGTGCCGCCTCGGCGAACGACAGCCGGTCCACACCGGGGAAGCGGGTGGTGAAGAACGGATCGCCGTTGGGTACGTCCGCGACAAGGCGGTTCAGCGGGAAGGTCTCGTCCTTTCCGTTGCTGAGACGGGCGACCTGGAGGAACGGCGTGGCCGGGTGGCAGAGGTCGAAGCGCTTACGGTGCTCGTCCAGGTACCCGGGCACGGCGGCGAACGGGTCCGCCGACTCCCACAGCTCCGCCCACTCCTCGACGTCCGTGGGCCCCTTCAGCGCGTCGTGCAGGACGGCCAGCAGCAGTCGCAGCAGGGCGAAGTCCTGCGTGGGCACGTCTCCGGACAACCGTGCGATCGCGTCGGCCTGTGCGAACACCTCGCGCAGCGAGAGCTCCTGCTCCCCACCTGCCGACAGCTGGACCGTCAGCCAGGGCTCCACGGTCAGGTCGAACGGCGGCGCGGAACCCGGGCCGCTTCGCCCGTCGTCACGCGTCACGGTGTACCTCCAGTCCGTCGGACCGGCTGTAGGAGAGGGCGAACCCCGCCAGCCGTGCCCGACCGTCGATCGAAAAGGGAAGGATCAGCTCTCCGGCCAGCCAGGGACTGTCCTTGGACTGCCAGGCGGGCGGGCAGAACCGCTCCAGCTCGGCGATCGCCTGGTCGATGGTCGCGGGGTTGGACAGTTCCAGAGGGAGCCGCAGTGCACTGGCTGCGGCCGCCCGGGCTGCGCGGCCGGCCGGTACCGCATCCTGTGGCAGGGGCAGTCCGCCGCGTCCGTCCTCCAGCCAGGGGAACGTGCGCAGGGAGCCGTCGGCCAGCTGCTGCACGGCGATGACCTCGATGCTTTCCTGGCTGTCGCGGACCTGGGCCCGACCGGCCCGGGTGTCGTCGGCATCGCCCACCCCTGCTGACAGCCACCCCGTCAGCGGGCGCCCGTGTCGGGCGGCGGCGGCGATCCGGAAGACCCCAGCGCGGTCCTCCTTGTCGGCCCGCTGCTTCTCCTCGTGCTGTCGGGCCTCGTCCAGCGCCTCGGCCCAGTGCGCCGGCCCGGCCGGTCGGGGCCCGTACGCGTGTTGGACGAGCGGGCTGATGTGCTCTGGCAGGCTCAGCGTCTCGCCGTCCAGGTGCGGCTGGAGCACGGCGGCCGACCGCAGCAGCGTGTACAGGCCGTACACCCTTCGGGACCCCGGCACCGGGGCAGGCACCGGGCTGTCCCAGTCCACGCCGGTCACCAGACAGTGTGCGGTCCGCAGCCTCTCCGGTCGGTGCTCCCGGTGGTGTCGGTGCAGGCGGCCGAGGCGCTGGAGCAGCAGGTCGACCGGCGCGAGGTCGGTGACCAGCAGGTCGAAGTCCACGTCCAACGACTGCTCGGCGACCTGGCTGGCCACCACGATGTGGCCGGCCGGACGGGCCTTGCCGGCGGATTTGGGCGGCCCGAATCGGGTCAGCAGGTCCGCGTCCTTCAGCGCCCGGTCGGGATCCACGAAGCGTGCATGGGCGACGGTGACGGCTTTGGCCCCGAACCGTTCGCGCAGGGCCCATGCGGTGTGGAGCACACGGGCGACGGTGTTGCGGACCACCAGCACGCACCCGCCGTCGGCCAGCTCTACGGCCAGTCGGTCGGTGAGCGTGTCGAGGTCATCTGTCAGGCGTTCCACCACGACCTGCGTGCCCCGGCCCGAGGCATCGGGTCCGTCCTGCACGGGGGACAGGCCCGGGGCGGCCGCGGTGATCAGCGGGTACCCGTCGGCCGCAGCCAGAGCGGCGTACTCCGAAGCCTGGGCCGAGGCACCCGCGTACGCGGCGGCCAGCTCCGAGCGCCGCGCAGCGGGCAGTGTCGCGGAGAGCACCACCACCGGGACCCGGTAGGCCCCCAACCACTCCAGAACGCGGTCCAGGTAGCAGTTCATGTAGGCGTCGTAGGCATGCGCCTCGTCGATCACCACGACCTTCCCCGCCAGTGCGAGGTGGCGCAGAGCGAGGTGGCGGCTCTTGAGCCCGGCGAACAGCAACTGGTCGATGGTGCCCGCGACGAAAGACGCGAGCATGCCCTTCTTACGGCCGTTCAGCCACTGGTGCGCCACGAGTTCGGTGGGTGCCGACCGGGCGCTCGCTCCCGGCCGCGGCAGGTCCCGTTCGCCGTCGATCTCCACCCCGACGGGACCGGACCGTGTCCGGCCTGACCGTAGCCGGTCGAAGTCCTTGTTCAGCGCGGCCTTCGAGTGGGCCAGCAGGACGGACAGGCGCTGTCCGTCGCACGCAGGCAGCCGGTCCAGCCACTTCAACAGGCGCGGGAACATCGCATTGCTGGTGGCCATGGTCGGCAGGGCGAAGAACACGCCGCCTGCACCGGTACGGGCGGCCAAGACCTCGGAGGCCGCCAGGGCGGCCTCGGTCTTGCCCTCGCCCATCGGGGCCTCGATGATCACCAGCCCCGGCTCCGCCATCGTGTGGGCGATGCGCACCGCCGCGACCTGCACGGGCCGCAGCTCCGCATCGTCAGGCAGGTCGAACCGGGTCTCGAACAACTCCACGGGATCGGCGGGTGGTTGGGTCGGCCGCCACGGGCCAGGCAGCCCCAGCCGCTTCCAGGCTGCCTCGGCCCGCGCGCAGTCGCTGCCCGTGCCGTCGGAGTTCTCGGACGGCAGGTACGGGAACAGGTCCCGGTTGCTGGCGATCCAGTCCGCCACGATCACCATGGCGGAGACCAGGACCTGGACGGTCTGCGGAAGCTTCACCTGCCGCCAGTCCGCGAGCCGGTCAGCCACGCCGGCGCGGTCCGCACAGTGATCCAGGAGTTCGTCCTGGACGCTGCGCCAGGGCTGCTCCGCAGGGCCGGTGCCGTGCAGCAGCTCGGGCCGGTCCCTGAGCGCGGTGATCTGGGGATGGTCCGGTGGCGTGCCGTGGTGACCACCGACCACCACCGCGAACTGGCCCGCGGAGGGCCGCGGCCACCCGTGCCGTTCCTCCAACCAGTGTTGGAGCAGCAGTTGGCCGGCAAGCCCGTGCGGTGCCGTTCTCCGTTCGGCGTTCAGCAGGTGGCTGGGCCCGATCATCAGGCCGGTCGCCCGCATTCGCTCGGCGAGGGCGTTCACCTGGCGGGCGAACGCCGGCGTGGCCTTGCCGATGTCGTGGGTCGTGGCCAGCCAGACCACGAGACGCCGGGCGTCCTCCTCTCCGCACGGCATTGCGTCGGCGACGAGCCGACGGACCTGGCCGGGCAGCCAGTGATCCCACAGCAAGCCGGCGACGTCGCCGCTGTCACCCATGTGGCGCCACAGCGGTAACCAGGCGCCGTCGTCCTTCTCGTACTTGGCCCAGACGGTCCTCGCGGCCTCGGACAGGCTCTCGGCGGGACGTCCGGTCGTACTGTCTTCCATGGCTCTCTCCTCGGCGCAGCCGTGTGAGGCGCGCCGCCATACGGTTACGGTCAGATCGCTTTGATCCGGTGCTCGGCTCGCTCCAGGTGGGCCATGACGCTCTGGTGGGCGCGCCAGCCGTCGGGGAACTTCGGCTTCACGTCCAGGTGCACGGGCCGAGTGGTCGGATGCCGGTCCAGGACGTCCCGGATTCCGGCCCGGGCGACCACGATGCAGGCGTAGCGGTGCCGGGACAGCAGCACGCACAGGCGCCCGGCCTCCAGGTGGAAGGCGCTGAGATCCCGCCGTCCGGACAGCGGATGCCACACCAGGGTCACGTCGAACTCGCGTCCCTGGAGGCGGTTCGCGGTGTCCACGGTGATCCGGTCGAGGCCTCGCTCGGCGAGCGCCCGTCGGACGGCGTTCACCTGGAGGGTGCGGGCCGCGCCGATGGCGATCCTGTCCTGCGAGAGCGGGGAGCCATCGGCGAGCGCACCGCGCTCCAGTAGCCTCGCGGCGGTGGCGGCCAGAGCCTCGGTGACCTCGGGGTCGTGGTCGGGGGTGTGGCGGGCCTCCAGTTCCAGATGGCCCCACCCGGAATCGGCGGCGCGGCTCAGCACGTCGTCAATGGGGGACGCCTGGTGGGCGGAGGTGGCGAAGCTCAGCCTCCGCTCCCCGGGACCGGTCCCGGACTCGAACGGGTAGTAGGGGTAGAACGACTCCTGCACCAGCGGTGCGGCGTTCGCGGGAAGCCTCCAGGACACCGGGAGTTGGTGCCGCGCGAGGTCCGGGCTGTGAGCCAGGGTGACGTCCACCGCGTTCAGCAGCGGATCCCAGCTCAGGCCGCGCCACCGGTCGGTCTCCACGGTGGAGAACGGGTCGAGCTGCCCGGGGTCACCCACGAACAGCACGCGTGCGTCCGGGCCGTCGAACAGCGGCGCGGTTGCCAGCAGGGCGTCCGACCGCATCTGATAGGCCTCGTCCACGATCGCCCACCGCCACGGCTCGCAGGTCTCCGGGCTGACGTACGACCACTTCTTCGCCGTCGACAGCACGACCGGAAGGTGCCGCAACGCCTGGATCCGGGTACTCCCGCTGACCTGTGGGTGCCGTACGACCCGCTCGGGCAGTGCGACCGTGGAACTGTGCAGCCGGCCCAGGGGCAGCTCGGGGTGGTCGCGGGCGATCCGGTCGGTGAGGTCGTCGACCTGTTCGTTGGTCTGCGCCACGATCATCAACTGGTTTCCGGCAGCAGCCAGATGGCCCGTGGCGCGGACGACCAGCGTCGACTTGCCCGCCCCCGGCGGAGAGTCCACGACCACGCCGCGCCCGGTACCCGTGTCAAGCTCGGCGAGGATTCCGGCGACGGCCAGGTCGGCACGCACGCCCGGCGCAGGGCCGGTGCTCGCGACAGCGGTCATGCCCAGACCTCCTCGGCGTCGTCGGCCGTCGGTTCGTACGGTTGCGGCGGACCACCGTGGGTCCACGGAGTGTTCTCGGTGGCGGGGAACCGTGAAGGCTGCCGGGTCGGATCGAGCGTGGTGAAGGTCAGCTCCTCGCCCAGCTCGGGCACCGCACCGGGCGGCAGCGGTTGCCGGTATCCGCGTCCCAGGCCGCCGGTGATCTCCAGCAGCACATCGAAATCGCCTGCGCCGGCTGCAGCGATCGCCACGACCTCGGCCGGTTGTGCACGGCGGGCGGGGGAGCGGACGACGGCGCCCACCTCGATGCGCGGCAGCTCACCAACGCGCAGGGTGACGGTCGGCCGGCGCTTGGGACGTGCGCCGGAATCGTCGAGTCGGTCCGGGGCCCGGTCGACGACCACACCGGTGAACGCCTCCCCGCTCAGCTCGTACTCGGCCATCACCAGGGGATCGTCGAAAGCCCGCTCCACCTGGTGGAGCTGCTCGGCCTCCTCCACCTGGGCCAGTCTGCGGGCCGCCCCCACCGCCTGGTCGCGGCGGCCCTGGGGTCGGCCGTCCTCGATCAAGTACATGCCGTAGGCGGAGAACTCCGCTCGGTCCCGTCGGCGGCGGTCGGTCACATGGCCGCCCTCGGGAAGCCCGCGCAACAACTCGATCCCGCGCCAGACCGCGTCCCAGGTCGGCAACATCTGCCCCTTGAGCTCCCGGTCCATTTCTCGGGCGAAGGCCTTCCTCGCCCGGTCGTTGGTCGCCTCGTCGTAGCCGGTCATCAGGCTCTGCAAGGTCGTGGCGTCGAAGACCGGATCGGTGGAAGGGCCTGCCGGTGGGCAGAGGGCGGGATCCTCGGCGTCCCGGGCGGCAGCGGCGCCGCTCCGGCCGGCGGGCGGATCGATCCAGGCCAGGACCGAGGCCAGGTGGGAATCCTCGGCGTTGCTCTGGCCCGTGGCCCAGTGCGCGGTCAGCACACGGGTCATGGCCATCAGGACGGCGGTGCCCGGAACTTCCGATCGGTCCTTGAACCAGGTCAGCCACTTGCCCAGCAGGACGACATCGGACGAAACGGCGAACGGTCCGTCGGTGGCCCGTAGCCGGGTCAGGCGTCCGAGTCGTCCCAGCCATCCGATGCCCCCGCCGTTGGGGACGATCAACTGAGGGCCGCGCAGCGCCCGGTGCCGCTCCTCCTTCGCCGCCCCGGCCAGGTAGCTCTCCGTGTCGGCCAGTAGCGCCGCGAGGTAGGGAAGCACGAGCTCGGAAAGACGCTCGGCGAATCCGAACCTCTCGGCCCGGTCCCGTGGCTGATGAACAGTCAGCAGTGTTGGTGAGGAGCGCTCGATGCCCGCGAGCATGGCCAGCGGTGCGCATGCCTCACCGGCCATGGTGAGCGGAACGAGGACGAACGGATCCGACTCCAGGTGGACGTGGCGTACGGTGACAGTCGGCTCGGCACTGCCGGTGGCCATCGCCCGCAGCCTCGCGAGTTCGATCATCACGCTCATGCGGCGTCCCCCTGACGGCTCCGGCGGAGGCGCTCGGCCCGGCGCAGATGGTCCAGCACTTCGGCCTGCCCGGGGTCGGTGGCCTGCCCCGATCCATCACCCAGATGCGAGAGCACCGTCCGTGTGGAGTCCAGGCCCGGCATCACGTTGCGCATGGCACTGCCGAATCGTGCCGGCAAGGCGCACCGCTCCGCTTCGTCACGGCAGAAGCGGGCCATCTCGCAGAAGGACAGGCATCCCGGCGAATAGGAAGCATCGAGTGCCGAGACGGACGAGGCCAACTCGTCTGCACCACGGTTCGATTCGTCGCTCGCGTCAAAGGTCGCCTCTGCGGGCAACGATGCGATCAGGTCGGCCGTCCGGCGCAGCCTCTCCAGCTGAAAGGCGATGGTGTCACGCTCCTGCCGCAGATCGACGAAGCGGCCGTACGGGCGGTTGCCGAAGTCCTTCGGGCACACCAGCAGGAACTGGTCGGCGATGAGATCGGGATCGTGGCCGACCGCTGCAAAGGCGCGGCGTAGCGCGATCGCGTAGACCGCGGCCTGCTTCGCGGCCTGTGCGACATCCAGGGGATCGGCCATGCCGTCGATGACCGGGAACGACTTGATCTCCACCAGGTGGAAGCGGCCGCCGACCCGGTGGGTGAGCGCGTCGGGCTCCAGATAGGCCGTGCTGCCCGCGACCTCCAGGGTGAGGACCGGGTGGTCCAGGATCAGCCGGTCAGCGTCGCCCGCGGCCATACGTTCGATCAATCTAGCGGATTCCTTCTGGCGGACCGCCAGTGAGGCATTGCCGCCGACATCGTTGAGGTCGGTCACCGCCGCTTCGGCGACGGGCGCTCCGGCTTCCTCACGGAGCAGCCGGAACAGCTCCGCATGGCCGTCCCGCTTGACCAGTTCCTCGAATGCGAGGCCACGGGTGATCGCGAACGGTGACTGGCCGAATCGAGGGTCGAAGCCCATGCGGCGGGCGAGTACGGCCTTGTCGATCCCGACGGCGTCCAGGACGGCGCGGCGGTCGCAGCCGGGATTGGTGGTCAGTGCAGTGATCTTGCGCGCGTCGTAAGGCCTGGGTGGCACGGGGCCGCGGAGTCGGGCGAGCCGGTCTTCGGGCACGCCGGAGGGAGGCAGGGGCATGGTGGGTTTCTTGAGTCGTCCCGATGCCAGGGAAGGTCGATGGCGCTGTCGGGAGAGTGTGGTCCGTGACGGGTCGATCAGGAGGTGGTGGTAGCGGTGCGCCGCCCCAACGCCTGGAGCGGCGAACCGAAGAGCTGCTGAACGTCGGTGAGTTGGGATCGAGCCCGAACCGCGGCCGCGGTGCGTTCGGCGGCGTCGGCCTCGTGATGCACAGTGAACTCGTTGCGCGCCGCCTCGATCACGCGGGTCGGGTCCGGTTCCCCCGACTCGTAGGCGCCGGGGATGTTGAACGCGAAGCGCCGCAGCAGACGCCAGGCGTACTCCCCGGGGTGGTGTCCGGCGGTCTCCAGGCGTCGGATCTGCTCGGATACGCCGACGGCGTGGGTGAGGAAATCGGTACGGGGGCTGAGCGGCCCGACGACACGTCGGTCCAACGGCCAGGTCGACACCGCGAGCAGCCCGCGGGCGACGGCCAGGCGGTCATGAGTGAGTGCGGCGCAGATGTAGTACGGGCGGGTGTGCCCCTGGGAGGCGAACGACCGTTCCTCATCGCGCCGAAGCGACGCCAGCTTGGTGACGATCAGCGGGTCGGTGAAGAACGCCTGGTAGGTGGCGCCGATCAACTTCGGTGCGGCAGGCGCTCCTAGGATCGCCAGCGCCTGGTGCGCCTGCTCCCGAGCCGGGATGCCGGCCGGGAGACGGGGCGCGGGGGATTGGACCTCGGTCGACACGGTGGTGTCGGCCTTGAGGACCTGGGTGTGTGGGTGGTGGTCGATCTCCTCCAAGGACGGCGACTGCTGGTCCGTTCCGTCCTCGGCGAGAGCGGACTCCCACGCTTCCTCGACCTGGCGCATCTCCCGGCGGATCCGGGTGGCAGCTGCCTTGTCCCGGGCGCGGGTCGCCTCGCGCAGGCGCACCCGGAGGTCCGCCAGCCGCGCTTCGAGCTCATCGATGGTCTCGGCCATGGAAGGAACGCTAGCGCAGCAAGTCCCGCTATTTCCAAGGTAATCCAAACTTCCCCGAGATTGGCGGGCGGCCGCTACAATCCGCCCACTATCGCCCCGGCTCTGCCTGGAGCGCCTCGGTCATGGGCATTGGGAATGTGAGGCTCCGATGAGCTGGCGGGTGCCCGTCGAAGGCCGGCTGGCCGACTGGGTGAGCGGTGGTCGGGGCGCGTAGGTGCGTTTGTGCTTGTGTCGGTTGGAGCGGGTTGACCTTGGGTGCGGTTGGCCGATGGCGGCCGGCCAAGGCGTGCAGGGGGCGTAGCCTGAGTGACCGCTCCCCTTGTCGGGGATGATCTCCGTGGAGGGCTGCCCCTGCTTTCCACAGGTCCAGGGGTGCCGCATGGTGCTGTCAATCGCGACTGGTGGCTCCTTGGATCGGCGGCTTCCTGGGTCCGGATAGTTGATGGTGAGGCGAGGAAAGGCGTGATATGCCTTTCGTGTCCTTTATGGGCAGGGGGTTGGAAGTGGCACGCCACGTCAGCAGGCGCCGATAGAAGCGCAGGTCACGAAGTCTGCTCCCCGCTCGCGCGGGGATGGTCCCTCCTGACCCCGCGGCCCCGCCCGACTGGAGAACTGCTCCCCGCTCGCGCGGGGATGGTCCCCCGTCGCCCAGGGAGTCGAAGAACTCATCCAACTGCTCCCCGCTCGCGCGGGGATGGTCCCACCGCTCCGGGGGCCGGCGCCTTCACCACGATCTGCTCCCCGCTCGCGCGGGGATGGTCCCAATCGACTTCCCTGCAATCTGGTCAGCGCTGTCTGCTCCCCGCTCGCGCGGGGATGGTCCCGTTCACCGGCCGCTGAGCGACATCACCACGCTCTGCTCCCCGCTCGCGCGGGGATGGTCCCGGGGCCGGCCCCGAGATCCTCGGCCACCGGGACTGCTCCCCGCTCGCGCGGGGATGGTCCCGCTGGCTGCTCACCGCCTTCCAGGACCCGCGGCTGCTCCCCGCTCGCGCGGGGATGGTCCCCCTGGACGAGGGCTTTTTAGCCGTGTACGCGACTGCTCCCCGCTCGCGCGGGGATGGTCCTGCTATCTGGGCCACGGGATTTCGGTCTCGCCACTGCTCCCCGCTCGCGCGGGGATGGTCCCCCCGCCCCGGACAGCTCCACCGGCACCATGAACTGCTCCCCGCTCGCGCGGGGATGGTCCCGCGTGCACCAGCTCCACGCCAACACGTCCCGCCTGCTCCCCGCTCGCGCGGGGATGGTCCCGTCCCCGGCACGGGCTTTCGGGGCCACTCGCTCTGCTCCCCGCTCGCGCGGGGATGGTCCTGTCAACGGGGCGTTGCCGACCACCGTGCAGGCCTGCTCCCCGCTCGCGCGGGGATGGTCCCGAAGAGATCACCCCGCCGCCGACACCCAAGTCCTGCTCCCCGCTCGCGCGGGGATGGTCCCTCCCGCCCCTCCTCACCCCTCCCGGGCGCCCGCTGCTCCCCGCTCGCGCGGGGATGGTCCCTGGGGGTTGGTCATCGCCACTCTCCGTTGTAGCTGCTCCCCGCTCGCGCGGGGATGGTCCCGGGGCGTCCGGCTGGAACGCGACCGCGGCGGACTGCTCCCCGCTCGCGCGGGGATGGTCCCATCGGCACCAACGACCAGGCGGGACCCGGCTACTGCTCCCCGCTCGCGCGGGGATGGTCCCCTGAAGTTCGCCCCCTTCGCCATGGCGTTCGTCTGCTCCCCGCTCGCGCGGGGATGGTCCCGGGAGCTTGAAGGACGGCATGGTGGCCTCTCACTGCTCCCCGCTCGCGCGGGGACGGTCCCAACGCCACAGGCGCCGCCGGGTGGCTCTCGATCTGCTCCCCGCTCGCGCGGGGATGGTCCCCTTCACGCGGACGGCATCGGGTCGGTTCTGTTCCGCTCCCCGCTCGCGCGGGGATGGTCCCCCCCGGTCCGTGCTCGGACCAAAGATCCCCGCTGCTCCCCGCTCGCGCGGGGATGCTCCCACCGCCAGCCAGTCCCTGTACGCGGCGCTGAGCTGCTCCCCGCTCGCGCGGGGATGGTCCCGTCTGGGTGGCTGCCTGGTCGAGGAGGCCGAGCTTCTCCCCGCTCGCGCGGGGATGGTCCCGTCTGGGTGGCTGCCTGGTCGAGGAGGCCGAGCTGCTCCCCGCTCGCGCGGGGATGGTCCCTTCAGCTGCCCGGGCCGGCCCTGCAGCGTCTCCTGCTCCCCGCTCCCGCGGGGATGGTCCCCCGCACGTTCACGGCACTGCCGTCCCTACGGCCTGCTCCCCGCTCGCGCGGGGATGGTCCCCCGTACGAGCAGTAGACAGTGCAGATCCGCTTCTGCACCCCGCCCGCGCGGGGGTGATCCCCCGTCCCGGTGTCGCGGATCTCGCCGCCGGCCTGTTCCCTGCTCTCGCGGGGATGATCTTGATCGCTCTGCCTTCTCGGCCACCCGAGGCCCCCGCTTGAGTGGGAATGATCCCTGCAAGCAATAGGGGCGGTGGAATCGGGGGATGGTTTCCGCTCACACGGGATGGTCCCGACGGAGGCTCCTCCGTGACCGTGCCGGTGCGGTCTTCCATGGGCGGCGCAGCAAGGGCGGGGTGACCAGGACATGTTCGCCAGCATCCCTGGCCGACGAGGTGCCCACTATCGGACATAGGCGGTGCGGCCAAAAACCGGCGAGTGCTCGATGATTTCCGCACATCAAGCCAGCCAGAGGGGAAGCCGTGCCCGAGCAGTTCATGAGTGTCAAGCAGACGGCGGAGTATCTGAACATGTCTCCTGCCTGGGTCTACCGCGAGGCTCCTCGGTTGGGTCTTTCCGCGTACAAGTTCGGAACCGGGAAGAACGCGAAGCTTCAGTTCAAGGTGTCGGACGTGCAGGCGTGGGTGAAGCAGCAGAAGATGCCTGTTCGCTGAGAACACGTGGCCAAGCGCTGAGCTGAGAGGGCCTGCCGCAACGGCGGGCCCTCTCAGCGTGTTCAGGCAGCCAGGCCGAGATCGAGGAGCTGGGCGGCTCGGCTGATGGAGCCGGGCATGAGGTGTCGGTAGATGCTGAAGGTGACGTCGATGCTGCGGTGCCCCATCCATTCCGCCACGTCGGTGATCGGTATGTTGTTGCTCAGGCAGTTCGACGCGAAGAAGTGGCGGAGCCCGTAGAGCACCATCCCTTCGGGCATGTCGGCCTGGCCGGACTTCTTGATCCTGCGCCACTGGCTGTCGATGACGTGGTGCGGAATCGCCTGGGTGATGTCCTTGGGATTGCGAAGCAGGTAGCCGTCGACGGTTCCGTACGTATCGGCGTACCGCTCGATGGAGTGCCTGGTGCGAGCCGGCAGTGGTACGTCGCGGTACTCGCCGACCTTGCGGTGCTTCAGGCGGGCGTAGGTCTTGGTGGCCTGGTTGACCTGCTCGGTGACCCGGTAGACGTCGTCGGCGACGATGTTGTTGACGTTGACGGCGAACGCTTCACCGTTGCGGAGGCCGCAGCCGCTCATGAGATCGGTGACCAGGCGGAAGGCGTCGTCGCCGGCGCTCCGGATCTTCAGCAGCTGGGCGACGGACGGGATGACTGCACGCGTGGGGTCGTACTGAGGCGCTTTGACCCCGTCCAGCGGGCTGTCTTCGTAGAGGCCGAGCCGGTGCGCGTCCAGCAGGACGGTCTTCAGGGTGATGAAGACGTTGCTCTGGGTGGCCACGCCGACGCCGTTCCGTTCCATGGTCTGGATGAACGCTTCGACGACCTTGTGGTCGAACGTGCCCATGCGGCGGCTGCCGAAGGCGGGGAGGAGGTGATTCCTGAGGAGGGAATCGAGGTTCCGCAGAGAAGTCGGGCTCAGGTCGCGCTGGCCCTTGAGCCACTCGGCGACGTAGTCGGTGAACTGCATCCCCCCGTACTTCTGGATGCGCTCCGCCTTGCGTTGGCTCTGCGGGGAGTTCTTCCGTTCGTGGTAGACCTCGGCGAGGCGGGTCTTGGCCTTGTCCTGGGTGGCGAAGCCGGACTCCTCCGTCTGGCGCCCGGCCGCGTTGCGGAACCTGATCTTGTACTCGTGTGGGCACTTGCTCCAGCGGGACTCGGGGTGCTCGCAGTCCTTGAAGAAGCTGCCCATGCCGCGGATGAGGCCTGTGGTCGCCATGGTGCTCGGAACCTCCGGGAGTCTTGCTGACCTTTTGCTGACTCCGGATGGTCGATCATGCCCTTGAGCTGGGCAGAAACGTCAGACCCGTGATATCTGGGCGAAGTACGGGTTGGTGTAGCCGGTGCCCTCGGTGGCCTTGACGTAGGCGAACCTGGCGCCGTCGGCCGCGACCGAGGACCAGGTGACGTTGCCCTGGTAACTGGCGACGTCCAGCCCGGGGGTCTGGGTGGCGGCGAGGGAGAGGACGGGCGCGCCGGCGCCGCGGCCCTCGTGGGCGGCGACGGTGGAGCCGGCGAAGTCGCGGTCCGGGTGGAAGGCGGCGGTGCCCTCGACGGCGGGGGCGACCGGGGCGGGCCCGGCCGCGTGGGCCGGGGCGGCAGCGGCGGCGACCAGGGCGGTCGCGGCGGCGAGGGCGGCCGCGGCGGGCAGCCGGCGGCGGGCGGGGCGATGTGTGCCGGTGGTGCGGGCGGAGCGGGAAGAGCGAAGCACGAGCACTCCTCTGGTCCGGTTGGTCCGGTCTGGGATGGGCCCAAGTGGCCCGAAAAGGCCGGGGGTTGGCGCGGCCGTACCGCAGAGTAGCCATGTCCCCACCGGCGCCGCCAGGCATCTTCGGCCCCACTGCGAACCCGTGTCACAGCTGCCGGAACGCCGCCACCGGCACCGCGCGTTGCCGGTCTTGCCGATCCCGGACCCGGGGGCCTTCCGCGCGCTGTGGCACGATGCCCGCGTGCCGGCCGTCACGGGCGGCACCCAGCACGGAGGAGAGGACCAGCCATGACCGAGACCGCCCACGACACCGACCGGCCCGTCGGGGAGCCCGTCTTCCGGCCCGCCACGCCCGCCGACGTCCCGGCCCTGGTCGAGCTGGTCGAGTCCGCCTACCGGGGTGACTCCAGCCGCGCCGGGTGGACCACCGAGGCCGACCTGCTGGCCGGGCGGCGGACCAACCCCGAGGCCGTCGCGGAGGCCGTCGGTCACGCCGAGGGGCTGGTGCTGCTGGCCGAGCAGGGCGGCGCGCTGGTCGCCTGCTGCCAGTTGGAGCGGCGCGGCGACCGGGCCTACTTCGGGATGTTCTCGGTGCGCCCCGGCCTGCAGGGCGGCGGGGTCGGCCGGGCCGTCCTCGCCGAGGCCGAGCGGCTGGCCGGCGAGGAGTGGGGCGTCGGCGCGATGGAGATGACGGTGATCGAGCAGCGCGACGAGCTGATCGCCTGGTACGAGCGCCGCGGGTTCCGGCGGACCGGGGAGTTCAGCCCGTTCCCGTACGGCGACGAGCGGTTCGGCATCCCGCTGCGGCCGGACCTGCGGTTCGAGCACCTGGTCAAGGAGCTGAAGGCCTCCTGAGGAGTTCGGCAAGACGTCCCGGGGCGAGCCCCGAGTCCGGTCCGGTCAACGGTCCGCACTCGGGGCTCGGTTCAGTTCCGCTGGAGTTGAAGCGGCAGGTGATGCGGCGTCAAGTCGCTGAACTGGGGCGATGCGGAGATGTCATACCTCGTTCATGATTGGTCTAGGCCAATGTGAGAGGCTGAGGACGAACGGCCACGTTCCGTCCGATGCCCAGGGGGGCCACTTCCGCATGCCCGTACTCCATGGCACCGCCATGCCCGCACCCGACGCCGGTCCGCGCCGGACACCCGCGGACCCCGACCTGCGCCTGCCCGCCCCGCCCGACGACGAGGAGCTCTACTGGTACTTCGGCCCGCAGCGCCGCTGGGTCCTGCTCTGCGCCACCCTCTCCTACGCGGGAGCCACCGCCACGCTCGGCCTGTTCGCCCTCAGCAAGCCGCTGCTCTGGCCGTTCCTGGTGCTCACCGTGCTCAACGCGGCCACCTGGCTGCTCTCGCTCACCGACGGCCAGCGCGCCCGCCGCTTCACCCGCGACTCGCACGACCTGCTGATGCGCGCCTGGCAGCCCGCCCGCCACCCCGGCGTCGACCTGCTGCTGCCCACCGCCGGCGAACCGCTGGCCGTCCTCGACAACGCCTACCGCCACACCGCCGCCGTCCGGTGGCCCGGCGAGCTCACCGTCCTGGTCCTCGACGACGCCGACCGCCCCGAGGTGCGCGAACTCGCCGAGTCCTACGGCTTCGAGTACCGCGCCCGCCCCGACCGGGGCCGCTTCAAGAAGGCCGGCAACCTCAACCACGGCCTGGCCGAGGGCACCGGCGAGGTCATCGCCGTCCTGGACGCCGACTTCTGCCCCCGCCCCGACTTCCTGCACCACCTGGTGCCCTACCTCGACAACCCCGAGGTCGGCATCGTGCAGAGCCCGCAGTGCTTCGACACGGACGCGAACATGTCCTGGCTCGAACGCGCCGCGGGAGCCACCCAGGAGATCTTCTACCGCTGGATCCAGCCCTCCCGGGACGCACAGGACGGCACCGTCTGCTGCGGCACCAACGCCCTCTACCGCCGCGCCGCACTGCAGCGGATCGGCGGCTTCGCCGAGATCGACCACAGCGAGGACCTCTACACCGGCCTCGCCCTCGCCCGCGCCGGCTGGGCCACCCGCTACGTGCCCGCACTGGTCGCCAAGGGCATGTCGCCCACCGGCCTGCCCGCCTTCATCAGCCAGCAGTACCGCTGGTGCCTCGGCTCCCTGGCCCTCGTCCGCGACCCGGACTTCCGCAAGGGACCGCTGCCGCGCTCCGCCCGGCTCTGCTTCTGGAACGGCATCCTCGGCTACCTCACCAGCGCGGTGAACGTCTTCGCCGTGCCGCTGCCCGCCCTGATCATGCTGTACTTCCGGCCCGAGGAGATCGAACCCTGGCAGGTGCTCCCCTTCCTCCCGCCGATCTGGGTCGCCCTCGTCCTGCTGCCCGCGATGTCCCGCACCCGCTGGCGCTTCGAGGTCACCCGCGTCCAACTCCTCGGCGGGCTCTGCCACGTGGTCGCCATCGCGCACGCGCTGCGCCGCCGCTCCGCCGACTGGGTGCCCACCGGCGCCGTGTCGGGCGGCAGTTCACTCGCCCGCGCGGTCGCCCGGATCGGGGTCGGCTGGCTGGGGATCGTCGTCCTGGCCGGCGCCGCCGGACTGGTCCGCGCCGCCCTGCTGCACGGCTGGCGGCCGTACTGGGCGCTCGCCCTGCTGCTCGGGCTCACCGCGTACACCGCGATCCCGCTGATCCGCTCCCTGTGGCCGCTCCTGAACGGCTCGAACGGTGGCAAGGGTGCCACCGTCGGCGAGGTCGCCGCACCCGCCCGGAGCCGCTCCGACCTCGGGTTCGGCCACGCCGAGGCCGTCGCCGTCACCGCCGTGCTGCTGCTCTGCGGGCTGCTGGCGTCGGGCTGGGCCGATCCGATGTTCTTCTGACCCTTCCTCTCCGAGTCGCCGTCGACTCCGCCACACCGACGGATCACTGACTTTCCTTGCGCGTCGCCCCACCGGCGCGGACACCGCCCGGCCGCCCCATCGGCCCGGCGGGCCAGACCACCGCTGCCAGCCCTGCAAGGAGCGCCGCCGTGTCAACGGCCGTCCCGCCTTCGTCCGCACCTTCCGCATCTTCCGCACCCGGACCCGCACCGGCTCCCGGAGCCGCACCCGCACCGGCTCCCGGACCCGGACCCGTCGACCTGCTTCCCGAGGTCGTCCGGGTGGACCGGGAACTCGCCGCCCCCGAGGGAGCCACCGTCGCCGAGACCGGGCCACCCCGCCGGCGCGCCGCCTTCCGCCCCGACATCGAAGGGCTGCGCGGCATCGCCGTGCTGTCCGTCCTCGCCTTCCACTCCGCCGTACCCGGCCTGACCGGCGGCTACGTCGGCGTCGACGTCTTCTTCGTCATCTCCGGCTTCCTCATCACCGGCCTGCTGACCAACCGCCCGCTCGGCCTGTGGGACTTCGCCGCCCGCCGCGCCCGGCGCATCCTGCCCGCCGCCGCCACCGTCCTGGTCGCCACCGCCGTCGCCGGCGGCGCCCTGCTCGATCCGCTGCGCGGCACCGACCTCGCCCGCGACCTGATCGCCGCCGCCGGCCAGTTCGCCAACTGGCGCTTCGTCGGCCGACAGACCGACTACCTGGCCGCCGAACAGGCCCCCAGCCCGCTGCAGCACTTCTGGTCACTCGGCGTGGAGAACCAGTTCTACCTGTTGTGGGGCGTCCTGCTGCTCGGCCTCGCCCGCTACCTGCACGGGCGCCGCCGCACCCTCGCGATCACCCTCACCACCCTGGGCATCGGCGGCGTCTCGCTGGTGCTGTGCCTGCGCTGGACGCAGACCTCCGCGCCGCTCGCCTACTTCTCCACCGGCAGCCGGCTCTGGGAGTTCGCCGCCGGCGCCTGCGCGGCCCTGCTCGGCGGCGCGCTCGCCACCCGCACCGGGCGGGCCCCCGTACGGTGGTCGCTGCGGCTGACCGGCTGGCTCGGCCTGGCCGCCGTCGCGGCGCCGGTCCTGCTGTACGACCGCGACACGCCGTTCCCCGGCACCGCCGCGCTGCTGCCCGTCCTCGGCACCGCCGCCGTGCTGCTCGCCGGACACGGCCCGCTCCGCGCCGGCGACGCCGGACGGCTCCTCGCCACCCGCCCGCTGCGTGCCGCCGGACGCCTGTCGTACGCGTGGTACCTCTGGCACTGGCCGGTGCTGACCATCGCCCAGGCCCGGTACGGCGCGCTGCCCTGGACCACCCTGCTCGCGCTCACCGCGGCCGCCGCGCTGCCCGCCTGGCTCACCCTGCGCCTGGTGGAACAGCCGCTGCGGTACGGCAGCAGCCCGGCGCCCCGGCGTGGGCTCGCGGTCGGCGCCAGCGCCCTGGTGATCCCGCTGATCGCCGCGCTCACCCTCGGCGGCGGCACCGTCCGCGCCCTCGGCGGGGCCGCCGACGCCCCCGGCGCGGCCCCCGCCGGAGCCGCCGACGGGCCCGGACTGCTCGCCCCCGGCACCCGGGTGCTCGCCCTGACCCCCTCGCTCGCCCGCGCCCGGCAGGACTTCCCGCCCGGGAAGGGCTGTGAGATCCCGCTCAACGCCGACAGCAGTCCGCGCTGCCTCTTCGGCGCCGAGGACAGCCCCGACCGGATCGTGCTGCTCGGTGACTCGCACGCCGGGCAGTGGATCTCCGCCGCACTCGCCCTGGCCGAGCAGCGGCACTGGGCCCTGGAGGTGCTGGTCAAGCCCGGTTGCCCGCTGGCCACGCTCACCGTGCGCAACAACGTCCTCGGCCGCACCTTCGACGAGTGCGACCGCTGGCGCGAGAACACCCTGACCCGGCTCACCTCCGGACCCACGCCGCGCCTCGTCCTGATGGCCGGCCTCAACCGCTACGGGAGCCAGGAGGAACGCACCGAGGGGTGGACCCGCACCCTCGACCGCCTGACCGCGCTCGGCGCCCCGCTCGCCTACCTCGGCGACACCCCGATGCCGGGCAAGGACATCCCGACCTGCCTGGCCGCCTCCGACGGGCGCTCCGACGCCTGCTTCTTCCCGCGCGAGACCGCCTTCGAGCCCGACCCGCTGCTCGACGGCGGCCTCGCCGCCCGGTACGGCGTCCGGACCCTGGACCTCGGTCCGCTGCTCTGCCCCGGCGCCGGGCCCTCCTGCCCGGCGGTGCTGGAGGGCGTGGTGCTGTACCGGGACACCGGGCACATCACCGACACGCTGGCGCGGGTGCTGGCGCCCCGGCTGGACAAGGGACTGCTGGGGGTGGCCGGGGAACCGGCGGTCACCGGCGGGTCGGCGGTTCCGACCGCTCCGGGCAGGTCGGCTGCTCCGGGCGGGTCGGCGGTTCCCGGTGCGTCAGGGGGTGCGGGCGCTCCGGCGGCTCACCCGTAGAGGCCGCGGCACAAGCGGGCCTGCTCCGAGCCGGCCGGCCAGCGGCCGATGCGTTCGGCCTGGTCACAGATGGTGCCCGGGCCGGCGCTCGGCAACGACCCACCAGAACCCGGCCCGGCCTGGGCGGGCGCGCCCGACGTGCCGCGGGCCGGGCCGGTGGTGTGCGGGCTGTGGCCGGGTTTCGGACGCGGGCTCGCCGACGCGTGCCGGGCCTCGGCGCCCGCCGGGTCGGCCGATTCGGCGGCTGCCGACGCCGACGCGCCTGTCGTGTCCGTGCCTGTCGCGCCCGCCGTGCCTGTCGTGCCCATCGTGCCGCCCGCCGGGACCGGGGCGGGCAGCGGCGAGGGCGCCGGCGTGGCCGGCAACGGGGGCACCGGCCGTAGGTGCGGGCCCGGGTCCGAAGCCGAGGGCGAGGCCTCCGGCAACGACACCACCCGCACCTCGTCGTCCGACCCGGGCCCGCACATCACCAGCACCGAGGCCAGCACCGCACCCGTGCCGACCACCGCGGCCGCCCACACCCTGCGTGAGCGGCGTCTCGGTGCGGCCGGGACGGGCACCGGAGGCGGGGGAGTCGTCGGGACGGGAGGGGGCTGCCACGCGTTCTGCGGCCACTGCCACTGCCCTCCGGTGGGGTGCCCAGTCATCTGCTCGTCCTTCCAGCGGCCCCCCGAGTCTGCCTTTCCGTGCTCAACGAGCGCGCCGACGCCGGGACATGACCCGGAAGAGGGGTCTGAACGGGCGTTGGTTGCCACCGCGCCACATGCTTGGGGTCATGGAGACCAACAGCACGACCGCACCCCTGGTCGACGTGGCCGAGTTCCGGACGGACAGCCGCTACCGCCTCGTCCACTTCGAGGGCCACGGCTGGGAGCCGCTCGCGCCCGAGGAGTTCGAGCCGCGCATCCACCAGCTCTTCCCCGACCTCGACCCGCGTGACCCGCAGCGCGTCCACTGGGCCGACCGCCCCTGGGAATGGCCCGCCTGGCACCCCGGCGAGGCCTGAGCCCGTCCCCGCGCGATGGCGGTGCGCTCACCGCGGCCAGGACTTCGTTAGGCTGAGCGGGTGAGTGTGGATCACTTCTGGTGCCGCCTGCCCGGCCCGGTCGTGGACACCTGTTCGCCGGAGGAACTCGGCGAACTCGTGCCCCGGGACCGCGACGTCCGGTACGACCGGCTGGCCGCCGCCGGGCTCGCCCTCGGAGTCCGGCGCACCGCCGCGCTGATGGAACTCGCGCTCACCGAGAACGGCCTGCACCCCGACCCCGCCGCCCGGCTCCCCGTCTACGGCGGCGGGCGGCGCGAACCCGGCACCGAGACGCTGGTGATGAGCCCCGACCAGGTCGCGGCCGCCTCCACCTTCCTGCGCGACTCGGCCCTCGGCGAACTCGTCCGCCAGCAGCACAGCGTCCTCGCCCGTACCGTCGCCCGCCTCGGCCACCCGACGCCCTGGTCCGAGTCCGTGGCCGCCCGGGTCGTCGACGATCTGCGCGACCTGCGGGACTTCTTCGCGGGCGCGGCCGCCGCCGGAGACGCGGTCGTCGTCCGGGGAAGCGACCCGAGCGCCAAGGAGACGACGTGAACGACGCCAACGACGTGGACGGCGCGAACGACGCGATCGACGTGAACGATGCGATCGACGTGAACGCCGTGAACGATGCCCCGGCGGGCACGGCGGGATACGGCGAGGCCGCCGAACAACTCGCCGTCCAGTACGAGAGCGTGAGCTTCGCCGAGGTCCACCGCGAACTGCGCCACCTCTACCCGACGCCACCCGCCGCCGTCCTCGACGTCGGCGCCGGCACCGGCCGCGACGCCGCCGCCCTTGCCGCCCTCGGCCACCGGGTCGTGGCCGCCGAGCCGACCCCCGAACTCCGCGCCATCGGCGAACGGTTGCACGCGGCGGCCGGCATCCGGTGGGTCGCCGACGCCCTGCCCGGGCTGCCCCGGCTCACCGCCGCTCGGGAACGCTACGACCTCGTGCTGCTCACCGCCGTCTGGATGCACCTCGCCCCCTCCGAGCGTCCACCCGCCATGGACGCCCTCGCCGCCCTCCTCGCCCCCGGCGGCCGCCTCGCCCTCACCCTGCGCCACGGCCCCGTCCCGCCCGGGCGCCGCATGTTCGACCTCCCGCCCGAGCACACCGTCGACCTCGCCGCCGCCCGCGGCCTGCACCTCGTCCACCGCTCCACCCGCCCCGACCTGCACGGGCGCGACGGGGTGCACTGGACGTCGCTGGTCCTCGAACGTCCTCGCTGATCCGGCGTCCCCGCTGATCCCGCGTCCTCGCTGATCCGGTGGCTCGCGGCGCTCGTCTCCGAGGATCCGCCAGGTTCGGTGGCGCAGGTCAACACAGCGCATTCGCAGAGGAGTTCCTCGTGCCGGATTCGCACGGGGACGTCCGGAACTCGATGTCGGGCGTGACGGCCCGGATCGCCCTCCAGGGCAGATCGCGAACGTCACGGTCACCGTGCCCCCGGCCCCGGAGCAGTCCCCGGCCCCGGGGCAGGCCGAGGAGGTCCAGGTCGCGCTGCCGGACCTGCGGCACTGCGTGGCCGCGCTCGGCGTCCCGCCCGAGCAGGCCGACACCGCGGTCGACCGGCTCCACCGGACGGGTACCGAGGACGGGCCCTTGCGGCCGAGTCCGGTCACTGCGCCGCCCGACCGGCTCGCCGAGCTGGAGGCGTTCGCCGTGCACCTCCGCTGCTTCGCGCGCCCGGAACAGACCCTGCTCAGGCGGAAGCTCTATCCGAGCAGGGGCAAGCTCGACGAGACGTACGGACCGCTCGGTCACCGGCTGGGCGTCACCGATCACCCGGCCGAACGGTTCCGCCTTCTGCACCGGCACCTGGCCGCGCAGCGCCGCCTGGCATTCGGCCCGGCCCTCCTGCTGTCGGGCGAGGCACTGCCCGGGGACGACACGTCCTGGCTCTACTTCCACGGCACGTTCTCACTGACGGATGCCACCCGGTCGAGCATGGCGCGGGCCGTGGGCGCCCGCAGGTGGGGAAAGGGCACCACCGCCGGTGAGGTGGCTGCCGAGATCTTCCTGTCGCCCGATCCGAGGACCGTTCCGCTGCTGGAATTCGAGGGCTCGATCGGCCCGCACCGGGTCTCCATGGTGCTGTCCCGGGGCTACCTGCCGTACGACTCCCTCACGTACGGGCACCTCACGCGGGTGGTGGACGGCCGTGAGCCGGTGCTGCGCGGATTCGGCACCGTCGACCCGGCCGACGACGAGATCCGCCCGATCGTGCTCCGGGCGTACGGTCCCCGCTACGACTGAGGCGCGCCGGGTCAGGCCCGTCCCCGGGCACCCCTCGCCGGTGGCCCGCCGTCAGCGGCGGCCGGGGCGGACGGTCCCGATCGAGGGCTGCGGGTGGGCGCCGACCTCCTCGGTGAGGTCCGCGAGCACCTCGGGCGGTTCGGTGCCGTCCCGCACCGCCGGCACGCAGTCCCCGGCCCGGGTGAGACTCAGCCGCGGCGCCCGGCCGCGCGGGTGGGCCATCGCGGCGACCGTCCCGCCGGACCGCGCGAGCGTGCGGACAGCGGCGGCCGGCGGGTCGGGCGGGCGGATGCCCCGGACCCGGCGGAGGTGGCGCGCCGCCCGGCCCCGGTGAACAGCAGGCAGTCGGGGACGTGGTGGACGCTGCCGTCCGTCCGGTCCACCAGGCAGGGGTGGTTGCCCGCCGGCGCGTGGTGGAAGTCGCCGGTGCGGGCGAACCCGGCGGTGTTCCGGTGGGCGGGCCGACGTCCCGGGTGGTGCTCAGGCAGCGCCGAAGCCCTCCTCGACGAGTCGGGTGGCCCACCTGGTCAGGGCGGGGGTGAGGGGCGGGTGGTCGATGCCCGCCGCGGTGGCCAGGCGGTCGGCGGAGGTGGTGTCGTACCGGTCCTCGGAGAGGAAGGTGAGGGTCTCCGGGTCGGCGCCGGTCAGGGCACGGGGGAGGCGGCGGACGAGGGGGACGGGGATCAGGCCGCGGGGCGGGCGGACGCCGAGGTGGGCGGCGAGGAGGGCGATCAGGTCGGGGAGGAGGGGGGTCGCGGGGTCGAGGACGGTGTGGGCCAGGACGGGGTCGTGGTCGTGGTCGGGCACGACGGCCAGGAAGCGGGCCAGGTGGTCGACGGTGACGACGGGCAGGAAGGTGCGCCGGGTGCCCGGCAGCAGGGGGAGCCGGCCGCGGTGGAGTTGGCGGACCAACTGGGCCGGGCCGAGGTACTGGCCGGCCTCGCCGGTGCGCGAGTGGCCGATGACGCTGCTCGGGTTGACGGTGGTGAGCGGCACACCGAGGCGGGGCGCGGTGACGCGGACGGCGGCGTCGCCGAGCTGCTTGGAGGCCTCGTACGCGCCGAGCCGGGAGTGGAGCGCGGCGGTGGTGCGCTCGTCGAGGGGGTACCGGGGGGCCGGGTCACGGCCGACGCGGTAGCCGGAGAGGTGGACCAGACGGCGCAGCCGGGGCCGGGTCGCGGACCACCGCAGTGCGTGCAGCGCGCCGTGGACGTTGGGGGGTTCGGCCTGGGCGCGGGTGAGGCCGAAGGCGTAGCGGGCAGCGAGGTTGTGGACGTCGCGGACCTCGGTGAGCCGCGCGTCGTCCTCGGGGGCGAGGCCGAGGCCGGGGCGGGTGAGGTCGGCGGTGACGGTGGTCAGGGCGGTGGTGTCGGCGTCGTGCTCGCGGAGCCAGTGGCGGAGGGCGGCGGTGCCGCCGGTGTCGCGGACGCCGGCGGCCACGCGCTCGCCGCGGGTGAGGAGTTCGAGGACGAGCCAGCGGCCGAGGAAACCGGTGGCGCCGAGGACGAGCGTGCGGGGCGGCGGGACGGGTGGCATCGTGCGCTCCAGGCGTCGGTAATCAGTAGACCGGTCTGCATATTTTTTGGCCAGGGGAAGGTGTGCCACCGACCGGCCGCGGTGCACCGGTCGACCACGGTGCGCCGGTCGGCGGCGGCGTGTCGATCGAGAGCGGGGTGCGGATCGAGGGCGGCGTGCCCGCCGAGGGTGGCGCCGCCTACGCGCGGCCGAGCAGGTGCCGGACGGCGTGCCGGGCGTGGTCCAGCGGTTCGCGGCTGCGCCGGACGGAGGCGAGCAGGACCGCGCCCTCCAGCAGGGCGAGGGTCTGGCCGGCGGCGGTCTCGGCCGCGTCCGGGCCGAAGCCCTCGGCCGTGAGCCGGCCGGCCAGCACCTGCTGCCAGCTCGCGTACACCTCGGCGCAGACGGTCCGCAGCGGCTCGTTGGTGCCCGCCGTCTCCAGGGCGACGGTCGCGATCGGGCAGCCGCTGGTGTAGTCGGACTGCGTCAGGCGCTCGGCGAAGGCCTCGACGAGCCGCTCGGCGAGGGTGGCGGTGTCCGCGCCCCCGGAGGCGAGTTCGGCGAGCAGCGCCTCGACCTCCTGGCCGGCCTCGGTGAGCGCGGCCGCCACCAACTGGTCCTTGCCGCCGGGGAAGTGGAAGTAGAGCGAGCCGCGCGGCGCGCCGGTGGCGGCCACGATCTGGTTGAGGCCGGTCCCGAAGTAGCCCTTGGCCTCGATCAGTTCCCTGGTGCCGGCGATCAGCCGGGCCCGGGTCTCCTCGCCCTTGACTCCCATGGGGCCGATAGTAGACCGGTCTGCATATTTCTGTCGACGGTGGATCAGCAACCGGCCGGAGGGCCCGATCAGCAGCGGAACTCCGGTGGGAAGCCCGTCCAGCGCAGCTCCTCCGGAAGGTGGCCCTGGTCGTTCAGCAGCAGGACGGCCGGCGGTCGGCCGGGCGCGTACCGCAGAACGGTCAGGCCGGCGTTGGCGACGTGGAGGCCGAGCCAGCGCCAGGCCGGGGCGTCCAGGGTGTGCCGGACCAGCCAGGCCACCAGGAAGGCGTGGGTGACCACCAGCTCGTGCCGCTCCTCGCGGCCCGCCACCGGGCCGGTGAACCGCTCGACCGCCCGCGGCGCCAGCACCGCACCGCTCTCGCACTCCTCCGGCGTGGCGTGCGAGAGGAACGTCAGCAGGAAGTCCGCGCTGTCCGGGGGGAGTTCGGCCCGCTCGGGCAGGTACGGGACCCAGTCCCCGGCCTCGTCGCACACCGTCGGCTCCACACCGCCCAGTTGCTCCGCGGCCAGGTGCGCGGTCTGCGCGGCCCGGGGCAGCGGGCCGTGGTGCACCGCGGTGATCGGCCGGCCCGCCAGCCGCCGGCCGAGCAGGACGGCCTGCCGGCGTCCGGTGTCGCTGAGCCCGCTGCCGTCGGGCGCGGCCTCGCCGTGGCGGGCCAGGTAGAGGTAACGGGTGGCGAGTTCGGTCATGCTCCGGGTCTCCTCGATGATGATCGCTGTCAGGTCATCCCGGAGTGACGCCGTCCGGGCCCGCCCGGTTCCGGCCCCGCCCGGTGCGGGGCGCCTGGTGCTGGGCGCCCGGCGAGGGACGCCTGGTGAGGGGCGACCGGGGCGGGCCGCGGCCGCCCGCGACTCAGCTGGTCCGGGCCGCGGCCGTGTGGGCCTGGTCGATCAGGGCCAGCTCCTCGGCCGACAGCCGCAGGGCGCCTGCGGCGATGTTGTCCTCCAGGTGCGCCACGTCGCCGGTGCCCGGGATGGCCAGGACGTGCGGGCCGCGGTGCAGCGTCCAGGCCAGCCGCACCTGCGCGGTGCTCACCCCGCGGGCCTCGGCGACCGCCCGCACCTGGTCGGGCTCGGCCACGCCGGCGCCGTCCTCCCGCCCCGCGCCCGCGATCGCGTAGAAGGGGACGAAGGCGATGCCCAGCTCGCCGCAGAGGCGCAGCACCTCGTCCTGCGCGGCCGAGGCGCCGATGCCGTACGGGTTCTGGACGCAGACCACGGGCGCGATGGACCGCGCCTCGGCCAGCTGGTGCGGGTGGACGTTGGAGAGCCCGAGCCGGCGGATCAGCCCGGCCTGGCGCAACTCGGCCAGCGCGCCGAAGCGTTCGGCGACGGAGTCGGTGCCGAGGATCCGCAGGTTGACCAGGTCGAGGTGGTCGCGGCCGAGCTGGCGCAGGTTCTGCTCGACCTGGGCGCGCAACTGCTCGGGGGTGCGGGCGTGCTCCACCCAGTGGCCGTCGATGCCGCGGCCCGGGCCGACCTTGGTGGCGATCACCAGGTCGTCGGTGTAGGGCGCGAGCGCCTGGTTGACCAACTCGTTGGCGGAGCGCAGCGGGGAGAAGTAGAAGGCGGCGGTGTCGATGTGGTTGACGCCGAGTTCGACCGCGCGGCGCAGCACCCGTAGGGCCTGCTCGCGGTCACGCGGCACGGCGTGCGGGACCAGCGCCGGGCCGGTCTGCGGCAGGCGCATCGTGCCGAAGCCGATGCGGTGGACGGCGCGGTCGCCGAGGGTCCAGGTACCGGAGGCGGCGGCGGTGACGGGCGTGGTGGGGGCAGTGGTCACGGGGGTCGAGGCGGCGGCGGTGACGGGCGTGGTGGGGGCAGTGGTCTCCGAAGTCATGCCGATCATGATCGTTGCTGCACTAGCCTGACCGCCAACGATTCGGACATGTGTGAATCCACGGGGGTGGGCCTTGGCGGCCGAGCTGTCGTTCACGGCGGGCGACCTGGCGCGGATGCGCTTCGCGGTCTCCCCGATGTGGGAGGTCGGCCCGAGCCTGCGGCTGCTGCGCTCGGGCCTCGCCCACCCCGTCCACCGGCCCTGGGCGGAGCAGGTGCGCCCCCGGCTGGCGGCGCTCGGCCCGGCGTACGCGCTGCTGGCCGAGCTCGTCCCGCCCGCCGGGTACGTGCCGGACTTCATCAACCCGGCCCCGGCCGGGCCCGCCCCCGCACTGGCGGAGGAACTGGCGGCGATCCGGGCCACCCCGGCCGAGCGGGTCCGCCGCGACCTCGACCGGCTGCGGGACGGCGGGGGCCGGCTGGGCCCCCGGCTGCGCGCCCTGTACGGCGACCCGGCGGGCGGCCTGGGCCGGCTCACCGAGGCCGTCGAGGCGTACTGGGAGCTCGCGCTCGCCCCGTACTGGGCGCGGATCCGGGCCGTCCTGGACGCGGACGTGCTGCACCGCGCCCGGCAGGCCGCCGAGCACGGCTCGGCACGGGTGCTGAACGACCTGCACGCCGAACTCCGCTGGACGGAGGACACCCTGCGGCTGCGCCACCGCACCCGCCCGTTGCCGGGCCGCACGGCCGGGGCGGGTCTGCTGCTGATCCCGTCCGCCTTCACCGGACCGGCGCTCTACACCCGCCTCGCCCCGCCGGACCCGCTCCAGCTCGCCTACCCGGCGCGCGGGATCGGCAGCCTGTGGGCGACCGCGCCGGCGGCCGGCACCGAGGCCTTGGCCGCCGTCCTCGGCCGCTCCCGCACCCGGCTGCTGACCGAGCTGGCGGCCCCGGCGTCGACGACCGACCTCGCGCGGCGGACCGGGTTGTCGCCCGCGGCGGTGTCCCAGTACCTGACGGCCCTGCGGGACGCCCGTCTGGTCACCGCCCACCGCGCCGGACGGTCGGTGCTGTACGCGCGGACGGCGTCGGCGGAGGTCCTGCTGGCGCCCTTGGGGGCGGGGTGACGGCGCGCTCCCCGGAGACCGCGGGGTCACCCGGGTGTCCGGTGTCGGGGCGGCGGATCCGGCCCGACCGCCGTAGCGTGCGGGGCATGACACCGATGCGGCACCCGCCGTACGTCCTGCCCCCTCGCCGTCGCCGGACCGGCCTCCTCGCCGGGCTGCTCGGCGCCGCCCTCGGCGCGGTCACGCTCACCGGGGCGCCCGGCGGGCCGGGGCGCGGGGGGATCGTCCCCCCCGGCCCCGTCCGGCGCCGCGCGGCCCGGGGGCCCCCCGCCGAGGAAGCGCTCCCCGGGGGCACCCCCGGGGCGCCCCCGCACACCCA
>NZ_JBHWCL010000102.1:0-33774 GCF_042735125.1 Kitasatospora sp. NPDC059599
CCGCCCGGCGGCCGCCGCGCGCCACCTCGGCGCGCACCAGCACCCGGCCACCCATCGGGGTGCGCCGGATCGCGTGGTCGACCAGTCCGGCGAGGGCCGCCTCCAGCCGCCGGGCGTCGCCGGCCACCACCGGCAGCCCCGGTGCCACCCGGACCGTGACGGCCGCCGAGCGGCCGCCGCCGCGCACCACCCGGCCGACCACGTCGGCGACCTGGACGTGCCGTGCCATCGGCTCGCAGCCGGCCTGCCGTCCGGTCCACCGCAGCCGCTCCAGCTCCGCGCGCGTCAGCGCCCTCGGCGCCGCCATGGTGCCGGACGGGAACGGGCCGGGGCCCTCCTCGGTCCCGACGGCGACCGGGCCGCCCGCGCGCCCGGAGCCGCCCCGGCGACCGGTGCCGCCCGGGCCGCCGAACGCCGCGAGCGCCCGGGCCCCCGACGCCACGTAGCCCCAGAGCCTCCCGCGTGTCATCGCCCTGCCCCTCGTGCCTCACCGGCGGCCGTCATCGGTTCCGCGGCCGACCGGGGCGGGCCGCGTTCCGGGCCCTGCTGCCAGCGTGCGCCTCACCCGCCCGGGTGACAATCCCGCTCCGGTGCGCGAACCGGGCGCAGGCCCCCGCCGGTCGGCCGGTCGTGCACCCCCCGACCGGCGGGGCGGTCCCGGGGCCGGTGCCGGGGCCGCCCGCTGACCGGGCCTTCCGGAAACCGCAAAGGAATCTTCGCAGAAAACCCTTTGCAAAGAACTCTTTGCGGTTCTAGGCTCCTGCCATGACCGAGGACAGCGGATGGAAGCACAGCGACGACCCGCACGTCGCCATCACGGCCAAGGGCATGCGGGCGATGGCGCACCCGGTGCGCATGCAGCTGGTCGGGCTGCTGCGCAAGCACGGCCCGTCCACGGCGACGAGGCTCGCCGCGCAGCTGGGGCTCAACTCCGGCGCGACCAGCTACCACCTGCGCCAGCTCGCCGCCGCGGGCTTCGTCGAGGAGGACCACGAGCGCGGCAACGCCCGTGAGCGCTGGTGGCGTTCGGCCCACCGGCTCACCGTCTGGACGGGGGACGACATGGCGGACGAGGAGCCCGACACGGCCGTCGGCTTCCTGCGGTCCGTCCTGGCCGCGCACACCCTGACCGGCCAGCGCACGCTGGACGCCTTCGAGACCATGCCGCGCGAGTGGCGCCGGGTGACGGACCTCAGCGATCTGATCCTGCAGCTCACCCCCGCCGAGGCCGAGCAGCTCACCGGCGAGCTGTCCGAGGTGATCGGGCGGTACCGCCGGACCGACCCCGACGGCCCGGTGCCGGCCGGTACCGAGCAGGTCTCCGTGATCGTCCACGTCCTGCCGGACGCCCGCACCACCACGACCGAGGGGGACCGGGCATGACGACCGCCGCCGCCGATCCGCCCGCGCGCAGCTACCGGCCGCTGGCCGGGGTGCTGACCGCCACGGTCGTCTCCGTGACCGGCACGCGCGTCTCGGCCATCGCGCTGCCCTGGTTCGTCCTGGCCACCACCGGCAGCGCCACCATGACGGGCCTGGTCGCCTTCGCCGAGATGACGCCGTACGTCCTGGTCAAGGCGCTGACCGGGCCGGTGGTCGACCGGCTCGGGCCGCGGGTGGTGTCCTGGACGACGGACGCGGTGAGCGCCACCGCGGCCGGGCTGGTGCCGCTGCTGCACACGCAGGGGCTGCTCCCGTTCTGGACGCTGCTGGTGCTGGTCGCGGTGATCGGCGCGATGCGCGGCCCGGGGGACCTCGCCAAGTCGGTGATGGTCCCGGAGGCGGCCGACCGCGCCCGAGTGCCGATGGAGCGCGCCACCGGGCTGTCCGGGGTCACCGAGCGGCTGGCCTCCACGATCGGTCCGGCGGTCGGCGGCGGGCTGATCGCGCTGACGGGCCCGCTGGCCGGGCTCGCGGTCAACGCCGTCACCTTCGCGCTCGGGTCGCTGGTCATCGCCCTCGCGCTGCCGCGCGGGATGGGGCGTCCGGTGGTGCCCGCGGCGACCGCCGCGGCTCCCGGGGCTCCCGCGACTGCCGCGGCTCCCGCGACTCCCGGGGCGGCGACGGAGGGGGAGCAGGACGGCGGTTACTGGCGGATGTTCCGTGCCGGCTTCGCCTTCCTGCGGTCCGAGCCGCTGCTGCTCGCACTGATCGTCATGGTCGGCATCACCAACCTGCTCGACGCCGGCTTCGCGACCGTCCTCGTGCCGGTCTGGGCGCGGGAGTCCGGCCACGGCCCGGCCGCCATCGGCCTGGCCGCCGGTGTCATGGGCGCCACGGCGGTCGTCGGCAGCCTGATCGCGGCAGCCGTCGCCTCCCGGCTGCCCCGCCGGACTGTCTTCTTCGTCGGCTTCCTGCTCTGCGGCGCGCCCCGGTTTCTGGTGCTCGCCCTCGGCGCGCCGCTGTGGGCGGTGCTCGCGGTCTTCGCGATCGGCGGGTTCGGCTCCGGCTTCCTCAACCCGATCCTCGGCGCGGTGCTCTTCGAGCGGGTGCCCCGCCACCTGCTCGGCCGCGTCCACGCCCTCGGCGACTCCCTGTCCTGGGCCGGCATCCCGCTCGGCGGGCTGGTCGCGGGTGCGTCGGTCGCCCTGCTCGGCCTGATACCCAGCCTGCTCGCCGCCGGCGCCCTCTACTTCGCCACCACGACCCTGGCCGGACTCCGGCCCGAGTGGCGGGAGATGGACCGTCTGCGGGGCCGCAGGGGCACCGCCGACAGCGCGCCGGTCGCGCCGGTTGCGCGGGTCGCGCCGGTCGTGCCGCAGGCCACGGAACCCCGGTCGGCACCGGCACCGGCACCGGCACCGACTCTGGCGGTGGCTCCGACTCCGGCACCGGCGCCGTCCCAGGTACGCCCCTAGGGTGCGGTCAGCGGAGCGGGCGGGCGATCCGTGCGGCGGCGCCTGCTCCACTGGGCGGGCGGCCCGCCCAGTGGAGCAGCAGCAGGCTGGCCAGGGCGGCGAGGGCACACCAGGTGGAGACGAAGGCGAGGCGCCAGACCAGGGCGCAGGCGAAGGCGCCCGCACCGGTGACGAAGCCGAGGCGGCGGAGCAACGGATCGCCGCTCGCGAGGAGGGCGCCGACGGTGGCGAGGAGGTAGCCGATCAGGAGGAGAGCCGGGTGCGGGATCCCGACGGCGTAACCGAGGGTGTGGCCGTGCGCGGTGGTCGTTACCGGACGGGAGGCGACGGCCACGGCGAGCGGGAAGGCAACGGCAGCGCCGAGCAGGGTGAACCCGGCGAGCACGCGTCGCCGAGGTCCGGGCGTCGCGCACCACACGGCCGCCGGGACCAGCACCGGCAGCAGCGGGAGGGCGATCGCCGCCCACGCGGTGCGGGCCGCCCCGGCGAAGGCGGCCGGCAGCTCGCCGTCCGTACCGAGCCAGACCAGTGCCTCGATCAGCTGGTGCAGGCCCAGTACCAGGGGAAGCGCGGCGAGCGGTAACCGCGACGGCCGGCCGGCCCGGTGGGCGCGGACCAGGCACGCCACCCCGACGGCCGCGACCACCCCGCCGGCCACGGCGTCCGCCCGTGCGCTCCAGCACATCGGGACCTCTAACCGGGCTTCCCGGGTGCGCTATCGGGTCCGTTGCCGGGTCCGTCGCCGGGGCCGCCGTCGGGCGGGTCCTCGACGCCGGCCCGGGGTCCGTTCCCGGGCCCGTCTCCGGATCCGTCTGTGGACTCGTCCACGGAACCGTAGCCGGTCCCGCTCGCGGGCTCGTTCCGGGGCCGGTGCCCGGGCCGGTCGTCCGCGTCGGTCTCGGACGCCTCCTCCGGCGCCACCCCGACGCTCTCCAGGGTGTCGCGGACGGTGCCGGGCATGGCCGGGTGCCGGCCGATCACGATCACCCCGACCACGATGGCCAGCATCCCCGCCGACTGCCAGGCCAGCGCGCTCGGCGTGACCCGCAGCCGGTCACCGAGGAAGCCGACCGCACAGGCGATCCCGGCCAGCGGCTGGGCGGCGGTCAGCGCCGGCAACGACATCCGCAACGGCGCGGCCTCGAAGGCGCTCTGCACCAGCAGCAGCCCGATCACGCCCGCCACGATCACCGCGTACGGCTGCCAGCTGCGCAACACCGCCCCCAGTCCCTCGTGGTCGAGGCGCTGGGTGGTGGTCCGGGTGAGCGCGTCCTGGAGGCCGTAGAGCAGCCCGGCGGCGAGCGCCAGCAGGGTCGCCTCCTCGAACAGCGGCAGTCGGCGGGCCATCGAGACCAGCAGCACGACCAGCCCGACCACCGTGCCGACCACCAGCCAGTGCCGCAGCTCCCCGGCGGGAGCCCCACCGCCCGTCGGCTTCCCGGCCACGATGAAGGCCGTCACCCCGAGGCCGAGCAGCAACACCCCCGCCCAGCCGGAGCGGCCCAGGGTCTGACGGGTCAACACCCGGGCGAGCGCCATGGCGAACAGCAGATTGGTGGCCAGCAGCGGCTCGACCAGGGACACCTCGCCCTGGTTGAGCGCGAGCGCGGACAGGATCAGGCCGCTGACCATGAAGCCGGTGCCGAGCAGCCACTGGGGCATCCGCATGAGGTCCAGCAGCAGCCGCCAGTGCAGGAGGTCGGAACGGGGAGCCCGCTGCGCCGCGTGCTGCTGGAGGACGAAGCCGAGTCCCAGACAGCAGGCCGCGCCGAGGGCGAGGAGGAAGACCGCCACGGAGGGACCACCAGGTTGTCGCTGCCCGCGCCGCGCCGACGGGTCCGGATGGGTCGGCCGTCGCGGCCCGCTCCCGTCAGCGTACCGCCGGGCCGGTGGCCGGGCCGGTCGGCACGGCGCGCGGCCGCGGACGCCCGCCGGGAGGGGGTGCGACGGTACGGACCCGGGGTGCGTGCCCGCCGGTGTCGGCCGCGCTTGCCGCTACGGGCGGGGCAGGCGCACCCTGGTGTGAGCGGCCGCCACGGCTCACCGTCCGTGCCGGTCAGGACAGGCACGGACGGGGGCCGGCGCCAGGAGGTGTGGCAATGCACAACCAGTGGGACGTGGAGCTGACATTCGACGAGGACGGCGTGCACACGGCGTGCGACGCCAGGTTGACGGGCGCGAGGGCGCCGGGCCTGAGCGCGCGCGGCGAGGCCGTGAAGAGCGCCGACGACCGTCCGCTCGCGCGGATCGGCGAGGAGGTCGCGGCCTCCCGCGCCCTGGAGGAGCTCTCCCGCAAGCTGCGGGTCCAGGCCACCGGAGAGATCGACGACGAAGGGCACCGTCCGAGCTACCTGATCTACTGAGGAGGGCGACGGCGACAGCTGCGACGGAGACGGCGGAGACGGCGGCGGTCCCGGGCGGTGCGGTCGGCCGTACGGTTCGGGCCCGTCGCCGCCCTGGGTCGGCCCACCGCCACCGGCGCCGGCGCCGTACTGCCGGGCGAGGGTGAACAGTTGGTCCGTGCCGGTCTGGCCTCGGGATCGGATCGGGGCCCGGGGCGGGGAGTTGACCGCTCCGCCGGGACACGGTCGTACGCGTCGTACGCGTCGCAGGTGTCGCGCGTTCGGCGCCCACCGCATCCCCAGCGCCCGACCGCGAAGGGGGAGCGCCACTCGGCCGTGACACGGCTCAGCAGGCTTTCGCCGCAGGGCGCCTCACACAGGCGGAGCCGGAACGGCGGCTCCACGAGGTGCTGACCGGTACGGACGAGGTGCTGACCGGTACGCACAAGGTGCCGACCGCCGGTACGGGCGGCGAGTCGGTGCGGATCCTGGATGTGCTTCCGGGGGAGGACCCGGGCCCGGCGTCCGTGCTCGCCGCCCATCCCGGGCGGATCAGGTGGGGCGGTGCCCGGCGGGTGCCCGGGACCCTCGGAGCCGAGTCCGCGACGGGAGGTGACGGGATGGGTGACGCCGGACCTCTCGCGGGCGGTCATCGAGCACCCCACGGCGGCATCGAGCCGAACCCGAGCACCGGCGGGGCCATCATCGCCGCCCCGCGCGACGCGATCGTCGACAGCGAGGGCCTGTCCACGGCCGGGAAGCCCCCGCTCCACCGGGCCCGGCACCCTCCCCGCCCCGGCACCGTCCCCGCCCCGGCAGCTCTCCCACCCCGGCCCCCTCGCACCCCGATGGGCCGCCGATCCGGATCACCGGCGCCGTCGGGTTCGGGCGGGTGCGGATCCGGCATGCCCGGCGCTGACACCCGGCGACGTGCTCCGGGCCGTCCGGCAACGCTACGATCACCGCCCCGGTACCCGGGTGTACGAGGCCCGCCCGGCATCCGACGGTGCACCCGGTCAGGCATCCGGCGGCCCATCCCACCCCCCGGATCGGACGGACATGAACCACTACTGGGCAGCCGAGGCGCCCTGGATCCACCACGGGACGGCGGACGCGCAGGGCGCCGCGTTCCTGCTGCCGCCGCCCGGGACCAGCTTCGTGGCCCGGTTGGACGGCGCCGAGGCGGGCGACGAGCAACGGCTGTTCGAACAGTTGAGTGTCCGGCTCCGGCTCCCGGCCTATTTCGGCTGGAACTGGGACGCTCTCTCGGACTGCCTGCGCGACCTGGCGTGGCTGCCCGCCGACCACTACCTCCTGGTGGTCGAGCGGTCGGCGCTCCTGCTGCGGGAGTGCCCCGAGGCCCGGGAGACGCTCTTCGGGGTCCTCGAAACCGCGGGCCGGCACTGGGCGCGCCGACCGGATCTGCCGGGCCGGTCCTTCAACTCCCTGCTGCTGTAGGCGCCGGAGGCCGGCCGTCAGTCCGCGGACAGGAAGTCCAGGAGGCGACGGTTGACCTCGGGTGCGCCCGCCATCGGCAGGTCGTGGTGGGTGACGTCCGGGATGACCGCCACCTCGGCCGACGGGAGGGCGCGTCGGGCGGCGTCGGCGACGCGCGTCGGGTCGTGGGCGCGGCTGTGGGCGGCCAGGAGGGTGAGGACGGGGGCGGTGAGGGCGCGGAGGCGTTCGGGTGTGGGCTGCGGGCCGGTGACCACGCGGGAGGCGGGGAAGTCGGCGTAGCCGAGGGCGTAGAGCTCCCGCCAGTCGGCGTCGAGGCCGTGGCCGCCGCGGGTCTCCCAGTCGAGGTAGGCGCGGGCGCGGTCCGGGGTGCGGCCGGGGAGGAAGAGCGGGAGCGCGCGCAGCAGGTAGCCGGGCCGGAAGCCGGCGAAGCACCGGGTGGGGTCGAGCAGGGCGAGTCGGCCGGTCCGGGCGGGGGCGTGCAGGGCGTATTCCAGGGCGATCCAGGCTCCGTACGAGTGGCCGCAGAAGTCGGCCCGGGGGACGCCGAGTTCGTCGAGGACGGCGTCCAGCCAGCCGAGCAGTCCGGGGACTCCGTCGAGGGCGGCACCGTCGTGGACGCTGCGTCCGGGGTCGCCGATGAGGTCGACGGCGAGGACGCGGTGTCCGGCCGCGGCCCAGGGGGCGGCGTTGGCGGACCACGTGGTGGAGGTGGCGCCGCCGCCGTGGAGGAGGACGAGGGGGCGTCCGTCGTGGGGGCCGCAGGCGTTGATCCGGGTGGTGCCGTGGGCGGTGCGCACGGTGAGGGCCTCGACGGGGACGGGCCAGCGGGCCAGCAGGGCGTCGTAGGCGGCGAGGAAGGGGGCGGTGCGGGACGGGGCGGTGCGGGCGGACATGGCGGGCCTCCGCAGGTGTGGTGTGATGGCGTGCGGAACCGCTCGCCCGACAAGCATCTCGACCGGCGAGTATCCCGCTCAGCAACTGTCTCGCCCAGCGATTATCTCGCCGAGTGAGAGAATCATGGCACGGATGTGCCCGAGGAGGGACGACAGGGTGTCCGAAGTCGAGGAACCGATGCGGCTGGTCCACCTGCTGCGCGGTCTGACGGTCGAACTCGATCTGTTCGGGGCCGAGTTCGCGTCCCGCAACGGTCTGCACCCGACCGATCTGCGGGCGTTGATCCACCTGCTGGACGCCGACCGGGCCGGAGCGGTGGTCACCCCGGGCCGGCTCGGTGCGGCGTTGCACCTGAACTCGGCCGGGACGACCGGCCTGGTGGACCGGCTGGAGAAGCTCGGGCTGATCCGCCGCGAGCGCGACCCGCAGGACCGGCGCAGGGTGCGGCTGGTGGTGGAGGACCGGGCGATGGAGTTGGGACAGGGTTTCTTCGGCGGGCTGATCGGCGATCTGCTCGGCGCGATGCGGGAGTTCGGCCCGGGGGAGCTGGACACGGCCCGGCGCTTCCTGGAGGCGATGACCGGGGTGGTCGCCGCCGCCAGGCGGGCCGGACAGGAGTAGGCGCCGGGGAGCGGGGCCGGGCCGAAGCCGGGGGCCGCGCCGGACCGGGCGGCGGGGCCGGCGGCGGGGGCGGGGCGCGACGGGGTCGGCGGGGGCGTGGCGGCGCCGGCGGCGGGCGGGGTCGGCGGCGGGGCGGGCTACGCCGGGCCGAGGGTCCAGCTGATCACCGAGAGCGTCGCCATCGACACCAGCGTCGACCAGAGCACCGCGTCCCGGGCGAGCTCCGTGCCCTGCCCGTACTCGCGGGCGTAGGTGAACACGTTCTGCGCGGTCGGCAGTGCGGAGAACAGGACGACGGTGAGGAGCTGGTGGGCGGGCAGGTGGAGCAGCGGGCCGGCCACGGCGAGCGCGGCGAGCGGCTGGACCAGGGTCTTGACGGCGACGGTCAGCCCGACCTCGGCCCGGAGCGAACGGCCCTCCGCCGGTGGGCGGTTGTGCAGCGATATGCCGAGGGCGATCAGGGCGGTCGGCACGCCGGCGCCGCCGAGCAGTTCGCAGGAACGATTCAGCTCGGCGGGCAGGTGCACCCCGGTCGCCGAGGCGACGGCGCCCAGCGCGGTGGCGAGCAGGATCGGGTTGCGCAGCGGCAGGGTGCGCAGGGCTCGGCGGCCGGCCGCACCGCCGTCCAGCACGGCGAGGACGGCGGGGGTGACCAGCAGGATCTGGAACAGCACCACGGGGGCCACGAAGGAGGCGTCGCCGAGGACCTGCACGGCCACCGGGATGCCCAGGTTGGCGGAGTTCACGTACCCCGAGGCCATCGAGCCGATGGCCAGTTCGCCGGGCTTGCGCCGGAAGAGCAGTCGCCCGGCGAGCAGTCCGAGGCCGGTCGCCACGGCGGTGCCGGCGGCGAAGGCGAGCATCGACGGGTTGGCGAACCGGCCGAGCGGGGTGCGGGAGATCATCAGGAAGAGCGCGGCGGGCATCGCGACGTGGAAGACGAACCGGTTGAGCACCGCCTCGGCGTGCGGCCCGAGCAGGCCGGAGCGGCCGACGACGTAGCCGACTCCGGTGAGCGCCCAGATCGGGGCGAAGCCGGACAGCAGCGGATGCAGGGATGGCATGGTTCCTCGGATCGCTCGGACGTGCCTGCCGGGTGTGGCGGGGTCGCCCGCCGGGGGGCGTCAACTCCCGGGCCGGTGGACCTTCGAAGCCGTGAACTCCCCCGGGGCAGTAAACCAGTGGCCGCCGGAGCGTTGATCACGGGCCTACGATGAGCCGATGGACGAGCCGAGGGTCGAGCCCGTGGACGACGAGTACCTGAGCCTGAACGAGGTGGAGGCGATCGCACGCCGTGCCCACCGGGGACAGGTGGACAAGAACGGCCACCCGTACAGCGAGCACATCGCGGCGGTGGCGCGCGGGGCGGCCGCGCGCGGCGGCAGCGAGGCGCAGATCGCGGCCGGCTGGCTGCACGACACCGTCGAGGACGACCGGCTCAGCCGGGAGTGGCTGGCGGCGGCCGCGCTGCCCGAGGAGACCAAGGCGATCGTGGACGCGCTCACCCGGCGCCCGGACGAGCCGGTCGAGGAGTACACCGCGCGCATCCTGGCCACGCCCGGCGCGCTGCTGGTCAAGCGCGCCGACCTGGCGCACAACTCCGACCCGGCCCGGCTGGCCTCGCTGGACCGGGCGACCGCCGAGCGGCTGGCGGCCAAGTACGCGCGGATGCGCGAGCTTCTGGGGCTGACGGGGGAGCTGTGACGGCCGGCGGGCCTGAAGGCGGCCGGGCCTGAAAGCGGGCGGCCCTGAAGGCGGCCGGCCCCGAAAGCAGGCGGCCCTGAAACGGCCGGGCCGTAGCGGCGCTCGGGCCGGGGGCCCGGAGCGCCGGGGGAACCACGAGAGGGCCCGGGCCACGCGGATCGCGCGGGTCCGGGCCCTCTCGGGCACCCCGGTGGTCCCTGTCCGACCCCCGGGGTGAGGGGAGTGGTCAGGGTGCGGGAGGGGAACTGGGGTCGGCTTAGTACCAGTGGTGGTTCTGCCAGAAGGCCCAGGCGGCGTTCGGGCTGCCGTAGCGGGTGTTCATGTAGTCCAGCGCCCACTTGATCTGGGTGCGGGGGTTGGTCTTCCAGTCCGAGCCGGCCGAGGCCATCTTGGAGCCCGGCAGGGCCTGGGCCAGGCCGTAGGCGCCGGAGCTCGCGTTGGTCGCGGTCACGTTCCAGCTCGACTCGTGGGAGATGATGTGGCTGAACGAGGCCAGCTGGTTCGCCGGGACGATCTGGGCGGCGATCGCCTGCGGGGAGACGGTGGCGGCGTTGGCGGTGGCGGGCAGGACGCCGGCGCCCAGGGCGGTCAGACCGGCGGCACCGGCAAGAATCGCGGCCGAAGTACGCATACGGAGCTTGAAAGCGGGCATGAAGAACAAGACCTCAATCGGGTTGGGCCGGGTCACGCCCCACCCAGGACCACGGCCGGACAGGGGCCGTTGCGGTCACGGGGCGTGACTCGGCGATAAGCCGTTCACCGGCGGGACAGGTGCCGGTGCGGCTGGCGACGGAAGCCATTGTTGCCAGACCGGATCGGCACCCGCCAAGACCCCCTCGTTACGACCGGCGGTCGTACACGGGCGGTTGCCGTGGATTCGAAGGGCCGGTTGCGCGGAGCGCGCCGACCCCGTCTGACGTGGGCGGACGTGGGGGGTCCGGGGGAGGGGCGGATGGCCCGGCGGCGTCTACTACGGCCCGTCGTGGCCGTTGATTCCGTGTGAGCGCACTCACCGTTCGGGCCTCCGGCGCCGTCACCGGCGGGTCCGGTGGCGGCACTTTGGGTACAGACGATCAATCCGTCGCTGAGACCGGCGCCACACCCGGGTCGGATGGCCGGTGGAGGTCGCCCAGCCGCCGGTGCCGCACCGCCCGGGCCGCGAGCCGCTCCGCTTCGGAAGCCGTCGCGAGGGCGCCCAGCGCGGCGCCGACCGCCTGGCCGAGCCTGGCGCAGAAGGCCTCCGGTTCGTCGGCGGCGTCCGGCAGCTCCGGGACCACCTCGTCCACCAGCCCGACCTCCGTCAGGTGCCGGGCCCCGATGCCCTGGGCCCGGGCCAGCTCGGCGGCGTGACCGCCGTCCCGGTGGACGATCGCCGAGGCGCCCTCCGGCGGCAGCGGCGCCAGCCAGGCGTGACCCGCCGCGAGCACCCGGTCGGCCGGGAGCAGGGCGAGTGCGCCGCCGCCCGAACCCTGCCCGAGTAGCACCGCGAGGACGGGGGTGCGCAGGGCGAGCAACGTGGTCAGGCAGTGCGCGATCTCCACCGCGATGCCGTCCCGCTCGGCCTCGGCGGACAGCTCGGCCCCGGCCGTGTCCACCACGGTGACCAGCGGCAGCCCGAGCTGTTCGGCGAGGTGTGCGGTGCGCCGGACGGCCCGCAGGTCGGCGGCGGTGAAGGGGCGCTCGTGCTCCGGCGTCCCCCGCTGCTGGCCGACCACCAGGACGGGCCGGCCGGCGAGGACGGCGAGCGCGCGGACCAGCGCACCGCCTCGGCCGCCGGGGGCGTCCAGCAGCACCAGCTCCTCGGCGGTGTGCCGCAGCAGTTCGCGGGTGCCGGGGCGGTCGGGGCGGCGGGTGCGGCGGACGGAGTCCCAGGCGTCGGGCTGCTCGGCGGAGGCGGGTCCGGTGGCGTCGGTAAGAGGGGTGCCGGTAGGAGGGGCGTCGGTAAGAGGAGTGCCGGTAGGAGGGGTGTCCGTGGCGGGGTTGTCCATAGGAGGGGTGTCCGCGGGAGGGGCGTCCGGCGCGGGCGGCGGCGGGGTGCACAGGACGGCGAGCGTGCGGCGGACCAGCTCGCGCAGTTCCTGCGGCGCCACGACGGCGTCCACCAGTCCCTGCTCGGCCAGCGTCTCGGCCCGCTGGACGTCCGGCGGCAGCTCCACGCCGCGCAGTTCCTCGTACACGCGAGGGCCGAGGAAGCCGAGCCGGGCGCCCGGTTCGGCGAGGACCAGCTGGCCGAGCGTGCCCCAGGAGGCGAAGACCCCGCCCATGGTGGGGTTGCGCAGGTAGGTGAGGTAGGGCAACCCGGCTGCGCGGTGGGCCTGGACGGCGGCGGTGATCCGGAGCATGCAGAGGAAGGCCGCCGTGCCCTCCTGCATCCGCGTGCCGCCGGAGACCGGTAGGGCGAGCAGCGGCAGCCGCTCGGCGGTGGCGCGTTCGACGGCCCGGGTGATCCGCTCGGCGGTCGCGACGCCGATCGATCCGCCGAGGAAGCCGAACTCGGAGGCGATCAGTGCGACCGGGCGCCCGTCGATCAGGCCGAGGCCGGTGAGGACGGCCTCGTCCAGGCCGGTGCGTGCGCGGGCCCGGTCGAGCGAGGTGCGGTAGTCGGGGTCGGCGGGCGGCGGGCCGGGCGGCTGGTCCCAGCGCTGGAAGCCGCCGGGGTCGACCAGCAGGCCGATCAGCTGGTGGGCGGTCAGTGCGGCCCGCCGTGCGAGCGGTGGAGGCGTGGCCCCCGCGTCGTCCCCGTGCGCCGCCATGTCCACCCCGTCAGAGATCGTTCCGGTCCGTCGTGATCCGTCACTCTATGCGGCGGGGTCCGGGCGCGGCGAGGCCCCGTGGGGCGGGGCGGGACGGCTCCGGCACTAGTTCGATGACGGTCGACCGTTGCACCGTCAGGGCGGTTCGTGGACGGTGTCGGCGGTCCGGCCGGGGAGAGGCGTCGGGGTCGGGGTACGGGCCAAGTCCTCGCAGGTAAAGGGTAGTTACTCGCCGGTTAATACTTTGGTGGAGGGCTTCCGGACTTGACCGTGTCTCGCCACACTGGGGGACATGACTCGCACTCTACGCGCGTGGAAGACCCGCGCCGCCGCCGTCACCGCCGTCGCCCTGATGACCCTCGCACCGATCGCCGTCGCCACCGAGGCGCACGCCGACGTGAGCGGCACGGTGTGCCTCTCCACCCTCCCGCCGGAGGCCACCGACACCCTCAACCTGATCGCCTCGGACGGGCCGTTCCCCTACTCCCAGGACGGCGTGGTTTTCCAGAACAGAGAGCACGTCCTGCCCGGCGAGTCCTACGGGTACTACCACGAGTACACCGTCGTCACCCCGGGCTCCCCGACCCGTGGCGCCCGCCGGATCGTGACCGGCCAGGGCGACCAGGAGGACTACTACACCGGCGACCACTACGCCACGTTCTCCCTGCTCGACCAGACCTGCTGACCCTCCCGGCAGTACGGTGGCCCCGGCGCACCCCCTGAATGCACTACCCCGCCGGGGCCACCGTCGTACCGGAGGCCGGGGCCGGTCCCGGCCGCGACTCCGGTCGGAGAGTCGGGACCCGGCCGGGACCCGGTCAGAGCTCCGACGGCCCCCAGGCACCCACCGCCAGCTCGTCCCCCACCCGCAGCGTGCCGCCCCGCAGGACGGCGAACTTGCTGCCGAACGCGACCCCGCCCGCCGCCGCCCGCCGGTACCGGGCCAGCGTGCGCAGCGGCTCCGGGCCCGCCTTGGACCCGGTGGACTGGTCCACCATCGTCACCGCGCAGCGGATGGCCAGCTTGGCGTAGGCCAGCACGGCGCCGCCCACCGCGATCCGGCGCGTCAGGTCCTCGGTGTGCGGCTCCGGCCAGCCGTCCACCACGACGTTCGGGCGGAACCTGTCCGCGGACAGTGCGGGAGCGTCGGAGAGCTCGTTGAAGCGCTCCAGCGTGGAACGGGACAGCAGGTGCACGGCGCAGCTGTCGGCGTAGCCGGAGGTGCCCGGGACCAGGCCGTCCGTCACCCGGTCGTGCTCCGGCGGCACCCGGACCAGCCGGCTGCGCGCACCCAGCACCTCGGACAGCCAGTCGGCGGCCTCCGCGCCCTGGTCGATGCCGCGGAACGGCGCGCCGAACAACCGCACCTCCCGGCGCGGCCCCTCCGAGTCGACCGCGAACGCCACCGGCTCCACCCCCGGGGCGACGAGCTCCAGCCGACGGCCGTCGTCCTCGACGGCCGGGCGGACCGTCGCCAGCAGCGGATCGCGCCGCTGGGAGCGGAACACCCCCTGTTCGTCCACCACCATGAACGCCCGGTCGTGGGCCAGACCCGCCCGGGTCAGCTCGGCCTGCGCCGCCGAGACCCCGGCGCACCCCTTCACCGGGTAGTACCGCAACTCCGTCACCGTGGCCATGACGTCCCCCGTTCCTCCTGGACTCGACGACTCCGAAGGGTAGTTGAGCGGCCCGGCGGGAGGTGCCGGAGGGCCCGGAGGTGCGGGGCGTCCGGGGTGCGGGTGCCGGTGCGGGTGCCGGTGCGGGTACGGGTGCGGGCGGGCGCGGACCGGCCCGCCTGCCGCCCGCCCTGCCATCCGTCCGCCCGCTGTCCGTTCGGCCCGCTGTCCGTTCGCCCACCCCGGCCGCTTGCTAGGGTCGGGCCCATGGCACCGAGCAGCGCGAACCCCCCGGGACGGCTCCGGCGGGACGCGCAGCGCAACCGCGACCTGCTGCTTGCCGCCGCCCGCGGCATGTACTCCCGGAACGGCCTGGACGTCCCGCTGGACCAGATCGCCAAGGAGGCCGGGGTCGGCAACGCCACCCTCTACCGGCACTTCCCGACCCGCGAGGCCCTGATCGGCGAGGTTTTCGCGGATGCCGGAGCCGTCCTGGCCGGGGCCGGCGAGGAGGCGCTCGCCGCCGAGGACGCCTGGACCGGCCTCGAACGGTACTTCGCGCGGATCTTCGAACTCGTCGCCGCCGACCGGGGCATCAACGACCTGGTCACCCAGGCCATCCCGACCGTCCCCGGCATGATCGAGATCAGCCGCCGGCACGCCACCACCGTCGGGGTTCTCATCGCCCGCGCCCAGGACCAGGGCACCATGCGCCGCGACGTCGTCACCATGGACCTGCTGTTCCTGCTCGGCCCGCTCTGCCGGGCCCTGCCCGCCGCCACCGAGCTGCGCCCCGACCTCTGGCGCCGCTACCTCGCCCTGCTCCTGGACGGCTTCCGCACCCGGGCCACCCACCCGCTGCCGGTCCCGCCGATCGGTGAGGAACACCTGGACCGGATGTTCGCGGACCTCTGGGAGGCGCGGCCCCCCGAGGCCTGAGCGTGCGGCGCCCCGGACGTCAGGGTCGCGTACGGAACACCGGGCGGCGCGTCAGGACCCCGTCAACGCCCCGCGGCCGCACGGCCGCGGGGCGTTTTGCTGGGTGCCACGGGGTGACCGGCGCGGCGGCGCCCCGGCGGTACCGGGTCGCGGCGGGAGAGGCAGGGGACAGGCATGGTGGACAACGCGGACAGTGGTGCGGACGGGCGCCGGATCGTGGTCGGCGTCAGCGGTTCCCTCGGCAGCCTCGCGGCCCTGCACCACGCCGCCACCGAGGCCCGGCGGACGGACGCCGAGGTGCTCGCGGTGCTCTGCTGGGTCCCCCCGGGCGACGAACTCGGCTACCGCCGCACTCCCTGCCCGCCGGTGATCACCGCCGGTCGCGACGCCGCCGTGGTCCGCCTGCGCCAGGCCCTCGACGAGGCCTTCGCCCGCCGGTACGCGGGTCTGCGCCTGCGCTGCCAGGCCGTCCGCGGCGACACCGGCCACACCCTGGTGCGGTGCGCCGACCGCCCCGGCGACCTGCTCGTCCTCGGCGCCGGACGCGAACGTGGCCGCCTCGCCCGGCTGGTGCACCCGTCGGTCAGCGCCTACTGCGTCCGGCACGCGGCCTGCCCGGTGCTCACCGTCCCGCACCCGCCGCTGCAGCGCGACCTGGAGGCGCTGGAACGGGGCGGGCACGGACTGCGGGCTGCGGCTGCGGGGAACTGAGCGGCGGGTCACGGCCGGTCGCCGTGCGCCTCCGCCGTGACCACGGGCCGGGCGCGGTGCCGCGACGGCCCGGGTGCGTTTCCCGTCGGCCCCGGCCCCGGCCCCGGCCCCAGCCCCGGACCCGGCCACGGCCCGGCTCGGCCGGTGCGACAGCCGGGCCCGGCCGTCACGACAGCCGGCCGTTACGACAGTCCGGCCGCCGCGGCGAGGACGGAGGCGGTACGGCGGCCGGCCGCCACGGTGTCGGCGGCGGTGGCGGGGACGCAGCGCCCGGCCTGCGGGCTGTAGACGGTCAGCACCACGCCCGCGTGGTCGGTGGGGAGTTCGACCAGCGTGGCGGCCGGTACGGCGGTGCTCAGCTCGCGGGTGTGCCCGGCGTCCACGATCTCGTCCGCGGTGCCGTGCACCAGCCAGAGCGGGACGGGGGAGGGGGTCGCGGCCAGCCGTGCGAGCGGGGCGTCGCCCGTCGTCACGGCCGGGTCGGCGTACTTCGAGGCGATGCCGACGGCGGCGCCGGGCCGGAGTTCGGCAGGGGTGTCCGGATGGGTGGCCACCGCGACCGCCTCCCGGCCGCCAAGCGACCAGCCGGCCAGCACGAAGCGCGCCGGGTCCCCGCCGAGGCCGGTGGCGATGCGGCGGGCGTGGGCGAGCGAGGCCAGCAACTCGGCGGCGCCGCCGTCCGGCTGCTCGGAACTCCAGTCCGGGACGAGCACCAGCAGCCCGAGTCCGGCGGCCTCCCGGGCCAACGGGCGCAGCACGTCCCGTTCGTTGGGTCCGCGTCCGTGCCAGAGCAGCACGACCGGCGCCGGTCCGGCGGTGTGGACGGTCGGCCGGTGGACGTCCATCAGCCGCCCGTCCGCGTACGGAACGACTTCGGGTGGAGCGCTCGTCATGCGGGGTTCGCCTCCGGTTCGGTGACTGATCACTGAGCTGGTACTGTACTTCTCGTCGCGAGGGAGATCGATTCCTCGTCAGGCGTCAGTGGTGCTACCAGAGCACGTCCTACTTTCAGTAGGGAGAGTCCGTGCGACCCGGGCCTGGCGCTCTACCGTCGGACGGGGTCCGGTGCCTTCACGGGTGCCGGGCCCCGTCCGCGTTTCCGAGCCGGGCCAGTTCCTCCTCGCTGAGCACCAGTTCCCCCGCCGCCGCCGAATCGCGGATGGTCTCCGGGCGGCTCGCGCCGGGGATCGGAAGGGTCACCGGGGAGGCGGCCAGCAGCCAGGCGAGCGCGACCCGCTGGGGGCTGACTCCGCGTTCGGCGGCGATCGCGGCGAACTCCGTCCCGGCACCGCCGAGTTCGGCGGAGCGGCCGATGCCGCCGAGCGGGCTCCAGGGGAGGAAGGCCAGGCCGAGTTCGGTGCACAGGTCCAGGACGGGCTGGTGCCGGCGGACGGCGGGGGAGTACTCGTTCTGCACCGAGACCAGGGCGTCGCCGAGGATCTCCCGGGCGAGCCGGACCTGGGCCACGTCGACGTTGGAGATGCCGGCCGCGCGGATCTTGCCCTCCTCGTGGAGTTCGCGGATCGCGCCGAGGGAGTCCGCGTACGGGACGTTCCGGTCCGGGTGGTGCTGCTGGTAGAGGCCGATCGCCTCGACGCCGAGGCGGCGCAGCGAGCCCTCGCAGGCGCGCTTGAGGTGGGCCGGGTCGCCGTCGACGGTCCAGGAGCCGTCCCCGGGGCGGCCGCGGCCGCCCTTGGTGGCGACCAGGACGTGGTCGGCGCCGGGGCCGTAGGAGGCGAGGGCCCGGGCGATCAGCTCCTCGTTGTGGCCGTACTCGTCGGCGTGCCAGTGGTAGGAGTCGGCGGTGTCGATCAGGGTGATGCCCGCGTCGAGTGCGGCGTGGACGGTGGCGACGGCACGGGCCTCGTCCGGGCGGCCCTCGACGGAGAGCGGCATCGCGCCGAGGCCGACGGCGCTGGTGCGGACGCTGCCGAGGAGGCGGGTGGCGGTGGTGGCGGTCATGTGGGGAGCTCCTGTCCGCGGAGGGTGGCGGCGACCAGGCCGGGCAGCCAGTCGCGGGTGTGGGAGAGGGGGTGGCCGAGCTGCTCGGCCCGGGAGTTGTCCATGCCGTAGTAGCGGTCGAAGGAGAACGGCGAGGCCTGCTGCCCGGGGCCGGGGGCGGCGGTGCGGTAGGGGCGACCGGCCGCGATCAGGTCGCAGAGGTCGGTGGCGGTCAGTTCGCCGTGTGAGGCGAGGTTGACCGGGCCGGTGAACCGCTCGCCCGCCGCCCACGCGAGGAAGGCGGCCGCCTCGGTCTCGTGGGTGTAGGAGGAGGGCTGGTTCTCCGGGTGCACCAGGACGGGCAGGCCCGCCCCGATCCGCTCGGCGTAATGGGCCAGGCGCCCGGTGAAGTCGGTGGCGCCCAGGACGTGTCCGAGCCGGACGGAGACGAACGGGAACGGCGCGTCGCGGGTGAACACCGCCTCCGCCTGGCGCTTGCCCTCGCCGTACGACGTCTCGACGAACTCCGTTTCCGCCCGGGGGAGTTCGAGGCTGACCGGCCATCCTGACGGGTCGACGGCGGCTTCGGCCAGCGGGCGGTCCGCCGGGTGTGCCACGCCGGTGTCGTAGACCTCGATCGTGGAGGTCATCAGGTAGCGGCCGGTCCTTCCGGTGAAGGCGCGGACGGCGAGTTCGGCCTGGGCCGGGGTGTAGCAGACCTGGTCGACCACCGCGTCGAAGTCCCGGCCGGCGAGGGCACCGGCGAGCGCCGTCCCGTCCGTGCGGTCGGCGATGAGCGGGGTGACGCCGGGCGGTGGCGGCGTCGAGCCGCGGTTGAGCACGCTGACCCGGACTCCGGAGTCGCGCAGCCGGGTGACCAACTGCCGTCCGAAGTACCGGTTTCCCCCGATGACGAGCACGTTTTCCATACCCACAAGTGTTATGGTGCGGCGCGGTTCGATGAAGGGGTGATCGTGGGAGTTCAGGCGCTGCGACCGAAAGACCGACGGCAGTCCGGCGGTTCGACCGACGATTCGTCGGTGGGCCCCCGCAGCGGCCTCGGCGGTGGTGTCGGCAGCCCCGCCGGTGGCACTGCCGGTGGCGGGGCCGGCGGCCTGGACGCGGTCGACCTGCGCCTGCTGGAACTGCTGCAGTCCGAGGGGCGGATCACGCTCAGCGAACTGGGCCGGCGGGTCAACCTCAGCCCGGCCGCGGTGGGCGAGCGGGTGCGCCGGCTGGAGTCGAACGGCACGATCACCGGGTACGCGGCGCTGGTCGCGCCCGAGCGGCTGGGCTACGGCATCCGGGCCTTCGTCCGGGTGTCGCCGCACGCCCGGATGACGGTGAAGTACCTCCGCAGCCAGGACCTGCTGCACCGGCCGGAGGTGCTGGAGGTGCACCACGTGATCGGCGAGGACTGCTGGGTGTTCAAGGTCGCCGCGCGGGACACCTCCCACCTGGAGGAGCTGATCGAGGCGATCGCGGTGCTCGGCCGGACGACGACGTCGGTGATCCTCTCCTCGCCGGTGGACCAGCGGGTGCTTCTGCCCTCGGACTGAGGAACCGACGAACCGACGAACCGAGGAACCGACGAACCGAGGAACGGACGGAGCGCCGGAGCGTGGACGGGCCCGGGCCGCCGGGTCAGGACGGCTGCCGGTCGGAGCCCAGCTCGCGCGAGATCCGCAGCCCGACCTGCGCCACCACCGGCCCGAGGGTGCGCACCCGGGTGGCGGTCATCCGTGAGGTGAGCCCGGAGACGGAGAGCGCCGCCGTGACCTCGCCGGTGTGGTCGAAGATCGGCGCGGCGACGCAGCGCACCTCGGGCTCGTTCTCCCGGTCGTCGATGGAGTAGCCGCGGGCGCGGATCCGGGCGAGGTCCGCGCGCAGTCGTGGCTCGTCGGAGATGGTCCAGGCGGTCACCGGGCGCAGGCCGGCCGCGACCACCTCGGCGACGGCCTCCTCGGGGAGCCACGCGAGGATCGCCTTTCCGGTGGCGGTGCAGTAGGCAGGGGCCCGGCTGCCGACCCGGGAGGCCATCCGCACGTTGGTCTCGTCCTCGACCTTGTCCAGGTAGACGATCCCGGGCGCCTGCCAGACGGTCAGGTGGACGGTCTCGCCGGCCTCGCGCTGGAGCCGGCGTAGGTGTTCGGCGGCGACGCTGCGCAGATCGAGGGTGGTCAGGTAGGCCTGGCCGAGGCGCAGCGAGCCGTGGCCGAGCCGGAACCAGCCGGTCTCGCGGTCCCGGTCGAGCAGGTGCTCGTCCAGCAGCGGTCCGGCCAGCCGCAGCACGGTGCTCTTGTTGAGGTCGAGGGCCTCGGCGAGTTGGGCGAGCGGGACCCCGCGTCCGTCCCCGTGGTCGCGGACGTAGCCGAGGACGGCGAGCGCGCGGCGCAGCGAGGAGGACTGGTTGCGTTCGGTCGCGGGCTTCTTGGGTGCCGTCTCCGTCATGGGTCCGTTCCCTGGTGGTGGTTCGGCGGGGACTCGTCCTGTGGGGGCGTGTTCCGGGGCGCGTGTTCCGGGGCGTGTTCCGCGGGGCCCGGGTGTCCGGTGTTCCGCGTGGTGTTCCGTGCGGCGTTCCGTGGTGTTCCTCCGCCTGTCGGCGGCGGTTGTCAGAACGTACCCGTTCGGGGTCGGGTCGCCGCGTCTTCGATACAACGTTGTGCAGTGCAAAACTTTCGTCAACCCCCTCTTGTTGGCGCCGATCGCCCACGCCTAACGTCCCTGCCATCGAGCAGGCGACGTCGCCCCACCCGAGCGCTGCGCCCTGCCGCACCCCCACCACTTCACCCACCATCGGCCCCGGTCAGGGCCTGCTTCGACGTGTCCGTCCCAGCGGTGTGCGTCGCGGCGGCAGCTGTCGGGAGGGGAGGTCTCCACCATGCGATTCACCGGACGGACCGCAGTGGCCGCCGTGCTCGCCGCCGGCTGTCTGGCCGCCACCGCCTGCGCGCCGGGCACCGCCTCGACCGCGGGTGGCAAGGCCGGCGACGACCGGACCGGCACGCTGAAGGTCTGGCTCTACAACGAGGCGGGCAACGCGGCCAAGGAGGCCGTGATCGCCAAGGCCGTCACCGAGTTCCAGTCCTCCCACCAGGGCGTCACCGTCGACGTCAGCTACATCGACACCGACGCCTCGGCCCGCGCGGCCAAGATGAAGGGCGCCTTCAACGACCCCAACAGTGCCCCCGACCTGGTCGAGTTCGGCAACACCGACCTGCCCGGCTACGTCGCCGCCGGCGGCCTCGCCGAGATCGGCGCCGAACTGGACGGGTGGAAGGACAAGGGCGACCTCGACCCGGCGATCGCCAGGACCGCGGTGGTGGACGGCAAGACCTACGGCCTGCCGTGGTGGGTGGGCGTGCGCGCGCTGTACTACCGCACCGACCTGTTCACCGAGGCCGGGCTCACCCCGCCGGCCTCCTACGCCGAACTGGTCACCGCCACCCAGCGGATCCACGCCGCGCACCCGGACACCTTCGGCATCGCGGTCGGCGGCAAGTACACCTTCGCCGCACTGCCGTTCGTGTGGGACGCGGGCGGCGACATCGCCGCCAAGGACGGCACGACGTTCAAGGCCGCCATCGACTCGCCCGCCTCGCAGGCCGGGATCAAGCGCTACACCGACCTGTTCGGCGCCGACGGCTGCCCCGCCCAGCAGTGCGCGGACCTGACCGGCGGGAAGACCGTCGACCTGTTCGCGGCCGGGAAGTCGGCGATGGCCGTCCTGCTCAACTCCAACCGCGGCAAGGTGGACGCGGGCGCGGTCAAGGGCAAGTACGGCGTGGTGCCGCTGCCTGGCGCGAAGGCCGGCTCGATCGCCCCCGCCTTCGCCGGCGGCAACAACCTGGGCGTCATGAAGGCGGCCAAGCACCGCACGCTGGCCGTCGAGTTCGCCGAACTGCTGGCGGGCCCGGCCTACCAGGAGCAGATGTACGACGCGATGGGCAACCTGCCGACGCTGAAATCCGTCAGTGGCAAGGTCGCGGCGAAGGACGCGTTCCTGAAGCCGTTCACCGACACCATCGCGGCCGGCACCAGGTTCGTGCCGCTCGACCAGGGATGGGCGCAGATCGACGCCCAGTCGGTGATCCCGACGCTGCTCCAGCAGGTCGTCACCGGCAAGGCGGACGTGGCCAAGGCCTCCGGTGACGCCGCGGGGCAGATCGACTCGGCCTTCGCCGCGCACTGACGGTGGCGCACTGACGGTGGCGCACTGACGGTCACGCACCGGCCGTTGCGTACCGGCGGCCGTGCACCGGCCGCCACGCCCGGACCGCCGTGCACCGGCCGTCGTGCACCCGACCGCTGCGCACCCGACGGTCCCCTTCCGGTTCGTCACAGAGAGCAGGTTCCGCCCGTGTCCGCATCCACCACGACCGCCCCGTCGGCGGCTCCTTCCCCGCAGGGGCGCCGTGGGGGCGGGGCGCCAGCCGCACCCCCGGGCGGTCGGCGCCGCAGGCCCCCGTTGCTCCTGCTCCTGCCGGCCGCCGTCATCCTGGTCCCGCTGGTCGGCTACCCGATCTACCAGCTCGGGCTGTTGTCCGTCCTGGACTTCGGGCAGGCCCAGGCGTCCGGCGGGGTGCCGACGTCCTTCGTCGGCTTCGGCAACTACGCGAAGGTCCTGGAGGACGGCCAGTTCTGGTCGGTGCTGCTGCAGACGGTCGGCTTCGCCGCGTTCTGCGTGGTCGCCACGCTGGCCGTCGGCGCCGCCCTGGCAGTGCTGCTCACCAAGGTCGGCCGGTGGCCGCGGCTGGTGCTGACCACGGCGGCGATGGCGGCCTGGGCGGCGCCGGCGATGACCGGGTCGACGGTGTGGAGCTTCCTGTTCGACACCAACCTCGGCCTGGTCAACCACACCCTGGAGCGGATCGGGCTCACCGGATTCCACGAGTTCAACTGGTTCTACGACAAGTGGACGGCGTTCCTGGTCGTCGGTGCCGTGGTGGTGTGGCACTCCTTCCCGTTCGTGATGGTCACCCTCTACGCGGGCATCCGCGCCATCCCGGAGGAGGTCCTGGAGGCGGCCGCGCTGGACGGCGCCGGCACCTGGACCACCTTCCGCCGGATCACCGCGCCGATGCTGCGGCCGATCCTGACGATCGTGGTGATCCAGTCGGTGATCTGGGACTTCAAGGTCTTCACCCAGATCTACGTGATGACCGAGGGCGGCGGCATCGCCGGCCAGAACCTGGTGCTCAACGTGTACGCGTACCAGAAGGCGTTCGCCTCCTCGCAGTACGGGCTGGGCGCGGCGATCGGCGTGATCATGCTGCTGATCCTGGTGATCCCGACGGTCCTGTACATCCGCAGCCTGCGACGGACGGGGAACGAGCTGTGAGCACCCTTCGGAACTCCCGCGGCCGGCGGCGGCTCGCCGCCGACACGGTCGCGGTCGTGCTGGCCGCCGTCACCGCCTTCCCGGTCTTCTGGATGGTGCTCTCGGCGTTCAAGCCCAAGGGCGAGGTGCAGTCGCTGGACCCGAAGCCCTGGACGGCGCACCCCACGCTGGAGAGCTTCCGTCAGGTGCTCGGTGTGGACGGCTTCGGCCGGTACTTCGCGAACAGCCTGGTGGTCGCGCTGTCGGTGGTGGTGCTCTCGGCGGCCGTGGTGTTCCTCGCGGCGGTGGCCGTGACCCGCTTCCGGTTCAGGTTCCGCACCACCGTCATGGTGATGTTCCTGATCGCCCAGATGATCCCGGTCGAGGCGCTGACCATCCCGCTGTTCTTCATGTTCCGCGACGCGGGGCAGTTCGTGCCGGGCATCGGGCTGAACACCCTGGCCTCGCTGGTCCTGGTGCAGTTGGCGTTCTCGCTGCCGTTCGGGATCTGGATGATGCGCGGCTTCGTCGCCGCCGTTCCGGTCTCGATCGAGGAGGCCGCGCAGATCGACGGCGCCTCCCGCACCCGCATCCTGTGGCGGATCCTGCTGCCGCTGGTGGCCCCGGGCCTGGCCGCGACGAGCGTGTTCTCCTTCATCACGGCGTGGAACGACTTCGTCTTCGCCAAGACCTTCATCATCAGCGCCACCGAGAACCAGACGCTGCCCTCGGCGCTGCTGGTGTTCTTCAAGCCGGACGAGAACGACTGGGGCGGCATCATGGCCGCGTCCACGCTGATGACGGTGCCGGTGCTGGTCTTCTTCATCGCGGTGCAGCGCAAGCTGGTGTCCGGGCTGGCGGGAGCGGTGAAGGACTGAAGGGCCGAAGGGCTGAAGGACCGCCGGGCGGGGTGGCCCTGTGGAGGGCCGCCGGGCGCGGGGCCGCTCAGGCCGCCTCCGCGGACTCCCGGGGCGGGACGGCGACGAGGACGAACACCGCACCGGCGTCGTCCCGGACCAGCGCGGCGCGGCCGTACGGCGTCGGCGCGGGCCCGGTGAGAACGGTGCCGCCGAGCTCGCGCAGGCGCTCGGCCGCACGGTCGGCGTCGGCGGTGCCGAAGTGGGCCAGCCAGCTCGCGGGCGCTCCGGACGGGCCGATGCTGCAGGCGGGGAGGCCGGCGGCCCGGGCGAGGGCGTGGCCGGCCCGCGGCCGGTCGTAGGTGTAGCCGAAGACGCGGCGGTAGAAGGCACGGGCCGTGTCGGGGTCGGGGGAGAGGTGCTCGTTCCAGGCGAGGGCGCCGGGCTCGTCGACGAGGCCGGCGCCGTCGATGGTGCCGGCCTGCCAGAGGCCGAAGGCCGCGCCGAGCGGGTCGACGGCGAGTGCGGCCCGGCCCTGGTCGGGCACCTCGTACGGGTCCCGGGTGATCCGGCCGTCCGCGGCGCGGACGAGCGCGGTGGTGCGGTGCAGGTCGGCGCAGGCGAGGTGGGTGGTCCAGGCGGCGGGTGCCGCGGTGCCGACGGGCGGGCCGATCGCCGCGACCTGGGCGCCGTACCGGGTGGCGACCGCCTCGGCGGGGCCGGTCGGGACGAACTCCCAGTCGAACAGCGCGCCGTAGAAGCGCTGTGCGGCCGGGGCGTCCGGGGTCGTCAGGACGACCCAGCACGGGACGCCCTCGTGGTACCTGCCCGCCTTCGGCACACCGCCCTCCTGGTGCCACCGGCCCCTGTCGCCAGCCTCCGCGCCGGGCGGGCGGGCGGCAACCGGGGCCGCTGCGCGGGCCCGACCGGCCGCAGGCGCGGGCGCGGGCGCAGGCCGTCCCGTGCCGTCCGGTGCTGTCCCGTGCCGTCCGGTGCCGTCCGGTGCGGCCGGGCCCGGGATTCGGTCCAGGGGCTCAGGCGACGCCCTGCGGCCGGAACTGGATGCTGATCCGGGGGCCGACCGGGCGGGCGGTCTTGGGGACGGCGTGCTCCCAGGTGCGCTGGCAGGAGCCGCCCATCACGACCAGGTCCCCGTGGCCGAGCGGGTGGCGGACGACGGTCCCGCCGCCGTACCGGGGCCGCAGTGCCAGGGTGCGGGGCTCGCCGACGGAGAGGATCGCCACCATGGTGTCCTCGCGGGCGCCGCGCCCGATCCGGTCGCCGTGCCAGGCCACGCTGTCCCGGCCGTCCCGGTAGTAGCAGAGCCCGAGGGTGTGGAACGGCTCGCCCAGCTCGCCGGCGTAGTGCCGGCTCAGCGCCGTGCGGGCCTGGCCGAGCACCGGGTGCGGCGGCTCGGCGTCCGCCCGGTACGAGGCCAGCAGCCGGGGGACGTCGACCGTCCGTTCGTACATCTCGCGGCGCTCGGCCCGCCAGGGCACGGTCGCGGCCAGCTGTTCGAACAGCTCGTCCGCGCCGTGCAGCCACCCGGGCAGCACGTCCAGCCAGGCTCCGTCGCCGAGCACCTGCCGCCGCAGGCCGTCGAGCGGGCCGAGGCGGAGGCCGTCGTGCTCCGCGTCGTCGAACAGCGAGGGCTGGCGGTGGAGGGTGTCGTGCATGGGGCCAGCGTACGCCTTGATTCGAACACATGCCCGAATCTCGGGGGCGGTGATCCGGCCCCGGCCGGCGTCGGGGGCTGTGACTGGTCGAGGTGGTTGTCACCTGGTCGCGACGTCTGTCACCACCCCCTTCCCGGATCCCTCCCCGAGGAGGGCGCGGGCAGCTCGGCGCTGAAGGCGAGAGCCGTGCCGCCGCCCTCGTCGGTCAGGTCGAACCGGACCCGCCCGTGCGGGTCGAGGGCCGGCTCCAACGGTCGAGGTCCAGCTTCGACAGGGGCGGCGGATCGTGGGCCGTGACGGCGCCGGAGGCGGTCACGGTGCGGCCGTCGGGATCGGTGGCCGGCAGCGCAGTACCACCGTGCCGCCCTCCGCCGGATCCAACCGGTCGGCGGCAGCCGGCCGGCGCCGCAGCAGGGTCGGGCGCGACAGGTGCCGCCACGCCGAGGCCACCGGCTGCGGGTAGTGACGGTAGAAGCGCACAGCCTGGTGACCTGCGTCGATGGCGACGATCCTGTCGTCGGGCCCGGGGACGCTCGGGGTGCCGGTCACGCTCCGATCACCGCCTGCCGCCACCGTTGCGGCACCCCGGACTGCGTCGACGGAGGAGGCTGGGCCCGCCGCGCGGGAGCCCGCTGCGCGGCTCACGAACGGCGAGTCCGTGAGCCGCGCGCGGGTACGCCCCGCACCGAGCCTTCGGCCTACGCCCCGGACACCGCGCGCGACAGGTGCAGCGGCGCCTCGACGGAGTCGGCAGCGCCGAGTTCGCGCACCGCCTCCCGCCGCGTCGCCGCGACCGGAGCCCCGAGCCGAGCCGGGGTCGCCGCCGGGGCGTGGACCGTCAGCTCGAAGTCGCGGCTCGTCTTGGCGTCCGGGGCGAGCGGCAGGCGGATGCGGCCGTCCGCGACCATCCGGCGGACCCGGCTGCGGCTGAGGCCGAGGCCGGACATCAGCAGGCGTTCGACTCGGACCGGTACCGGCAGCTCGAAGCTCACCAGCACCGTCAGCGGGGTCGGATCGTCGATCGCGTGGAGCGGCGTGCGTGCCTCCAGCTCCCAGGTGCCGCTCCAGTCCAGGCTGTAGCCGTTCTTGGCGGCGAGCGACGCACTCATCGTCAGTTCCCGCACCACGGCGAGGTCGTTGTTCTCGTACGCCTCCCTGCGGGCGGGTTCCAGCGACGACGTGTGGACGCGCTCGTGGACGGGCACCTTCGAGGTCCGGTCGCAGCCCGCGCAGCTGAGCAGCAGCCAGACGTCGAGGAGTTTGCCGTTGGCGTTGACACGGATCTTGCCCGAGGGCCGGTGCCGCGTGCCGGAGCAGTCCGGGCAGCTGCGGACGACGGTGGGCAGCGCGGACTGGCGCACGGCCCAGCGGGCCTTGCGTTCGGTATGCATGGTGGTCTGTTTCCTGGTTCAGCAGGAACGCGCGCAGGCCGGATCGGCTGGGGCTCCTGGGATCTGACGAGTGCTCACGAGGGCGCGTGTCATCGCCTCGGGGCGGGTGGCCGCATGGCGGGCGTCCCGAGGTCGATCGCGCAACAGGTCGTATCTCTCCGTGGCAACTCGCGACAGCGCGTCCCATCGCCTCGGGACATGGCCGCATGGCGGCATGGCCGAGCGCCGAGGGCGGTCGATCGCGTGAGCACGCGTGTCATCGCCTCAGCGCCGCGGCCGGTGGCCCGGCGCAGAGGTCGATCGCGTAGGGGTGAGTTGCTACGTGGCAGTCGTCAGCACAGGTACATGCCGCACATCGTGATCTGGGCCGCGCTCCACCGCAACCGGTTTTTCGGACCAACGCCGTCAGGCCGGCGCCGCCGGTTCCCCGCGCGAACCGACGCCGAGCTTCGGACAGGCCTTCCAGAGGTGGTAGCCGACCGTTCGCGAACTCGGGAAGAGCTGGGCGGCGATGTCCCGGTCGGACATCCCCTGGGCGGCGAAGCGGACGATCTGCGTCGCCTGGGGCGTCGGGCCGGCGTAGCGCTCCGGTGATGCGCACGGCGGTCGTCACCCGCCGGGTTGGAGCGCCGGCCGTGACCGGCCGGTTCGCTGCCCCGGGCGGTGACAACCGCCGTGACCGGGCGAGGCAGGTGACAGCAATCTCGGCCACGTGGTGACAGCCGGCGCGACCACGGCGAGGCGAACCCGCAGGTCGTAGGGCGCCCCGGGTGACAGCTGCCTCGGCCGGTCACAGGGGCCTAGCCTGCGGGTATGGCGATCAACGGCTTCGGTGTGACCGAGTTCCAGCTGGTGCTGCTGCGCCGGATGGCCGACTACCGGCCCGACCTGGTCGAGGAGGCGGTGCGGCGGCTGGGCGCCACCCGGGCCTCGATGCGGGAGGCGAACAAGCGGTGGCAGGCGATGGTCCGGGCGCCCGGGTTCCCGCGCGGGGCCGCCCGGTACGCGGCCGTGCTCGGGCCGGCGGAGGCGAGTGTGCCGCGGCGGATCGGGGACCTGGCGTGCACCGCGCGGCAATGGGTGCAGCCGCTCTGGCCCGGGCTGCGGTTCGAGGTCCTGCTCGGGCCGGCGGAGATCGGCTCGCCGGTGCTGAACGAGTGGCTGGTGCGGGCGGCGGGGGTGCCGGGGCCCGTCATGCGGACCCTGGCCGACCTGGTGCCGTGGGGCTGTGTGGTGGCGGACGTGGGTGCCGCCTTCCCGTCCGCGGTGCCGCGCGAGGGGAGTGCGCCGAACCGCTTCCGGCTGGACTTCGACGCCGCGGACGGCGCCGGTCGGGTCTGCCGGTGGACGGCGGACTTCACCTGGGGGCTGCTCCAGGAGGTCCGTCCGGCGGACGGACCGGCGGGTGGGCCAGCGGGCGGGGCAGGCTTCCGGGCGGCCGAGTGATGCAAGGAGATATTCTGTTAATGCCTTTGATTTGCAGGCTAACGTCGAAGTGTGGCAGCATAATCGCAGACACTGTAAAGGCTTGACATCGGAAAGCGAAGGATCATGTCGGACGGCGCCCGCGTCATCGTCGGAGTCAGCGGATCACTGCACAGCCTGACCGCCCTGCACCGGGCCGCGGAGGAGGCCCGGGAGCGGCAGGCCACCCTGGTCCCGGTGCTCGCCTGGACCCCGGTCGGCGGCGAGCGCAACTACCGCGCGCGGCCGTGCCCGCCGCTGCTGCGCGCCTGGCAGGACCTCGCCGACGCCCGGATGGACAACGCGCTGGAGCGGGCCTTCGGCGGCCTCCCGATCGGGGTGCCGGTGCGGCCGCTGGTCGTGCGCGGCGACGCCGGCACGGTGCTGACCGGGCTGGCGGACCGCCCCGGTGACCTGTTGGTGGTCAGCACCGGCGAGCAGGCCGGCGCGCGCACCCGGCTGCGTCGGCTGACGCGCCGCTCGGTCACCCGCCACTGCCTCGACCACGCGCGCTGCGGCGTGCTCGTCGTCCCGCCGTCCACGCTCCACGAGGACCTGCGCGCCCTGCACCGCGGCATCGACCTGCGGGAGCTGGTCGCGGCCTGACGGTCCGCCGGGAAAACGGTCAGGACCTCGTCAGGACCCGTGCACCGTCCGGCCGTCGACCACGGTGCGGGTGGGGAGCAGATCGCGCAGCGCGTCCGCCGGGCAGGTCAGCGGGTCGAGCGGCCACACCGTGAGGTCGGCGAACGCCCCCGGCCGCAGGCTGCCGCGGGCGGCGCCATCACCGGTCAGGCGGGCGGCGTTCACGGTGTGCAGCGCGACCGCCTCGGACCGCTCGATCGCGTGCTCGGGTCCGACCACCCCGGCCGTGGTGCCCCGCGTCGTCATGCCCCAGACCGAGACCATCGCGCCGTACGGGCCGACCGGGAAGTCCGAGCCGCCGGTGAGCAGCGCGCCCTCGTCCAGCCACTCGCGCAGCGGGAAGAGCGCGGCCGTGCGCTCCTCGCCCCAGGCCCGCTGCTGGGCGAGCGCGCCGTCGTGCAGCAGCGGGTGCTGGACGGTCACCGGGATGCCGAGCGCGATCGCGCGGGCCCGCTGGTCGGGGCGGGCCAGCCCGCCGTGCTCGACCACCAGGGTGCCGGGCGGCAGGCCGGGGCGGAGCTTGAGCACCTGCTCGAACACGTCCAGCAGGACGCGCAGACCCCGGTCGCCCCAGGCGTGCACGCCGACCCGCCAGCCGCGCCCGACCACCCGGTCCACCGCCGCGAGCAGCTCGGCCGGCTCCCAGAGCAGCCGGCCGTGGTAGCACGGCTGTCCCTGGTACGGCTCCTCCAGCGCGCCCGCCTCGAAACCGCCGTCGATGCCGAACTTGACGCCCCACAGCCGCAGTCGGTCGTCGTCGCGGCCGTCCGCGCGCCACTCGTCCATCCGGTCCAGCAGCGCGTCCACCTGCTCGGCCGTCCGGGCGGCGAAGCCGGAGACCAGGGCCCGCACCCGGACCGCGAGGGCGCCCTCGGCCCGGGCCGCGTCCAGCACGTCGAGGTCCTCGACCGGGACGAGGCAGTCGCGGACGGTGCCGATCCCGGTGGCGGCGTAGTCCGCCGAGGCGGCCCGCAGACCGTCGATCCGCTCGGCGAGGGTGGGCCGGGGCAGCACCCGCTCGACCGGTTCGACCGCCCGGTTGATCAGCCGGCCGGTCAGCCGCCCGTGCTCGTCGCGCTCGATCACGCCGCCGGGCGGCGCCTCGGTGGCCCCGGTGATCCCGGCCAGCCGCAGCGCGGCCGAGTTGAGCACCATGTTGTACGCACCGCGGCGCACCAGCACCGGGTGGTCGGCGGTGGCGCCGTCCAGCTCCTCGGTGGTGGGCATCCGCTGCTCGGCCAGCAGCACCTCCTGCCAGTTCACCGTGGTGTGGATCCACTGCCCGGCGGGGGTGCGGGCGGCGCGCTCGCGGATCAGGTCGAGGAACCCGGCGAGGTCCCGGGCCCGGTGGACCGGCACGCCGTGGACACTCTGCGCGGCCAGGATCAGGTGGGTGTGGGTGTCGTCGAAGGCGGGCAGCACGGTCGAGCCCGGGACGTCCAGGACCTCGGTGGCCGGTCCGATCAGGGCGTCCAGGCCGTCGGGGGCGGGGGAGAGGGCGGTGATCCGGCCGCCGGTAACGGCGACCGCCCGCCGCGGCGACTCGCCGGGCACGAGGGTGTGCACGGCACCGGCCCGGATCAGCAGGTCGGCGGGCGGCTGGGGGGTCATGACGGCTCCTCGGGGTGGGACAGACCGGTCACCTTCTCGACGTACCGCAGACTGGGCTCCGCGAGCAGCCCGTGCAACTCGGTGAAGAGGGCCCGGGCCGGGACGGCGTTCCAGTCGGCGGGCAGCAGTCGTGCGGGCAGCCCCGGGTCCAGGTAGGGCAGGCGGCGCCACTGGGTGAGCATCGGGACGTAGTCGCGGAACGCCTCGGCCGGGTCGATCCGGGGTGCCCGCCGCTCGCCCGGTCCCTGCGGCTCCGACGGTCCCCGCTCCGCCGCGGACCCCCGCGGTTCCGCAGGCGTCCGCGGCTCGACCGGCGTCCGCAACTCCGCGGCCACCGGGTGCCAGGCGTCGGTGAAGGCCGCGTACTGCGCCTCGATGGCCGGGAGGTCCCACCAACTCGCCACCGCCGTCCGGAGGTCGGCGAAGCCGGCGTACTCGGCGGAGAGGAAGAGGTGGACGTAGGCGCTCAGCCCGAGGCGTTCCAGCAGGCGACGGGCGTCCGGCAGCATCCGGGCGGGGGCAAGCCAGACGCCGGGGGCGGCGTTGCCGAAGCCGAGCCAGCTCAGCCGGGAGCGCAGCTGGTGGCGGTGGGCGCGCTCGGACTCGGGTACCGAGAAGACCGCCACCACCCAGCCGTCGGCGAGTTCGGCCGGCTCCAGGCTGTGGAAGATCCGGCGGTCGCCCTCCTCGAACACCGGCCCCATCGCGGGGGCGAGCCGGTAGCCGGTGCCCGTGCGGCGTTCCTGGAGGAGGGTGCCCGCCTTCTTCAACCGGGACATCGCCGAGCGGACCGCGGGGCCGTCGACGTCCAGTTCGGCCATCAGCGCGATCAGGTCGGCGATGGATATCCAGCCGCCGAGCCGGCGGACGAACTCGCCGTAGACGGTGTGGATCAGGGAACTAGGCCGGGGCGTGCTCTCCGACATGCGCGCTCCTCCCCGGCGGTCGGCGGTGACCCGGTCTCCGGTGGCGGCCCGGTGACCGGTGGTGATCATAGCGGTGCTCCCCGGCGCCCCGGGGGTGGTCCGGTGGCCCGCTGGTTCAGACCTCTGCGTAGGCCCCGGAGAGCAGGTGCCCGGCGCCGGGCGCCACGGCGGGCAGGCCGAGGGCGCGGAGCAGTTGGTGCGCGGTGCAGATCGAGGCCGACACCACCGGCTTGCCCAGCTGCTGTTCGGCCTCCTCGACGGCGGACAGCGAGGGCATCTGCACGCACGCGGAGAGCACCACGGCGTCCGCCTCGGCGTGCGCGAGGCCGCGGGCGATCGCGGGCAGCCGGGCCGGGTCGTGGGCGGCCACGTCGAGGTTGTCGGCGATCTCCAGGGCGGCGTGGTCGAGCACCTCGACGCCCTCCTGCGCGAGGTAGTCGACGACGGTCCGGGCCAGCGGCCGCAGGTACGGGGTGACCATCGCGACCTTCTTGGCGCCGAGCGTCCGCAGTCCGGCGACCAGGGCGCCGGCGCTGGTGACCACGGGGGCGGGCGCGCCGTTCTCGACGGTGCGCCGGTGCAGCCGCCGTTCGGCCTCGCGGTGGTAGCCGGGGCCGGTGGCCATCACGGCGACCAGACAGGCGTAGCCGATCACGTCCACCCGGGCGTCCGAGAGTTCGGCGGCGCAACGGTCCGACTCGCCGTCCATGGCGCGCAGTTGCTCGGGGGTGACCCTGGTCATCCGCATCCGGCTGGAGTGGAACGTGAACCGTTCGGGGGCGACGGTCTCGCGGGCCCGCAGCAGGGCGGGGACCTCGGTCTCCATGGTGACGTTGGAGCTCGGGACGATCTGGCCGATCCGGTACGTCGACATCGGGTGAGGGGTCCTTTCCTCGGACAGGCTGCACGGGCTGCACGGGCTGCGCGGTGGTCCGTCTCGGCGAGCGCTGCGCGGGCTGTGTGGCGGTCCTGCCTCAGCGGGCGTCGATCACGGGGTTGGCGAGGGTGCCGATCCGCTCGATGGTGGCCTCGACCAGGTCGCCGGGCTGCAGGAACTGCGGCGGCACCATGCCGGCGCCGACCCCGGAGGGGGAGCCGGTGGCGATCACGTCGCCCGGTTCCAGAGTGACCCCGGAGGAGATGTCGGCGATCAGCCGGGCGATGCCGAACAGCATGTGGCGGGTGTTGGAGTCCTGCCGCAGTTCGCCGTTGACCTTCAGCGAGAGGTCGAGCCGCTGCGGGTCGGGGATCTCGTCGGCGGTCACCACGGCGGGGCCGAACGGCGCGTAGCTGTCCTGGCCCTTGGAGAAGAACCACTGTCCGGAGCGGCGCTGGTCGCGGGCGCTGACGTCGTTGACGATGCTGTAGCCGAACACGTGCCGCAGGGCGTCCCGTTCGGCGACCTGGAAGGCGGGTTCGCCGATCACCACGGCGAGTTCGCACTCCCAGTCGAGCTGTTTGGTGAGGTTCGCGTTGTGCCGGATGGGCTGGCCCGGGCCGGTGACGGCGGTGGACGGCTTGCCGAACAGCACCGGACGGTCCGGCAGTTCGCGATCGGTGTCCAGGGTGCGGTGCGACTCGGCCACGTGCTCCACGTAGTTGAGGCCGACGCCGACGATCTTGCCGGGGCGCAGCGGTGCCCGCAGCGACACCTCGGACAGCGGCCGGGTGGCCGCCGCCCCCGCGACCAGCCCGCGCGCGGTGGCCAGGGCCGGTGCCCCGGCACGGATCAACCCGAGCAGGCTGTCGGGCAGTTGCGCTCCGGCGGCGGTGGCGAGGGCGGTGAGGTCCGCGACCCGGTCCCCGGCGAGCAGTGCGCCGAGGCGCGGGGTGTCGTCGCCGTCGGCGCAGTAGGTGAGCAGGTGCATGGTGGTGGGTCTCCCGGTCAGGCGGTGGTCGTGGTGGGCTGGTGCCCGTCGTGGTCCGGGTAGGACTCCTCGCGGTACAGGCCGAGCGAGTGCGTCACCGGGAAGTCGTTGAAGGAGAACAGGCAGGCGTCCTCGCCCTGGTCGAGGTTCGCGTGCTCGTGCCAGGCCCAGGACGGGAC
>NZ_JBHWCL010000103.1:0-33753 GCF_042735125.1 Kitasatospora sp. NPDC059599
GGACCGAGTCGGACGGACCCGGACCGGCCGGGCCCGTGCCGATCAGCCGAACGTGAACCAGTTGAGGTTGACGAAGTCGGCGCTCTGCCCGCTGGCGAAGGTGAGGTACACGGTGTGCGTGCCGGTGGTCCGGGCGATGTCGGCGGGCACCGTCCGCCAGGTCTGCCAGCCGCCGGTGGTGCCGACGGCGAAGCTGCCGACCGGTGCGGCGGTCGGGCTGTCCAGCCGTACCTGGACGAGTCCGCTGACGCCGGGTGCGGCGCCGGAGGCGACGCGGGCCTGGAAGCGGGTCGCGCCGGAGCTGCCGAAGTCCACGCCGGTGTAGGCGAGCCAGTCGCCGTTCGCGATCCAGCCGACGTCGCGGCCGCCGCCGGTGTCGCCGCAGGTCTCCAGCGCGGTGCCGGACTGCGAACTGCACGACTCGGCCCGGATGGTGGCGAAGGCGCTGGTCCCGCCGCCGGGTTGGGGTGACGGCCCGGGGCCGACCGGGCCCTGGGCGCCTCCGACGGTGACGGACAGCAGCGTCGGGTTCGCCGACTGCACCTTGCCCTCGAAGTCGACGCCGGCCGGGTGGACGTCGTCGTACGGGAAGGCGTAGCCGAGGTGGTCGGGGTTGGTGGCGTGCAGGACGCGGGCGTAGTGGTTGGTGCGCGCGGCGGTGTAGAAGGCGGCCGGGTTCTCGCCGTCGGGCTGGTGCGGGTCGTCCAGCAGGGTGGTGCGGTTGAGGGCGGCGGCGAGCCGTGCGCTCAGGTTGCCCATCAGGTCGTTGCCGGTGGTGAACGGTGCCGAACTGCAGTTGAAGACGGCGGCGGTGGAGGGTTTGGCGAAGCCGCCGACGCCGGGGAAGGTGAGAACGCCGTTGCCGACCCGGCCGGTGACGGTGCCCCAGCCGGCCTGGGTGTCGATCACCAGGTCGGTGCTCCGGTACTTCTGCCACACGGCGGTGAGGTAGCTGTCCAGGTAGCCGTCGAACAGTGACGGGTCGGCGCTGATCGCCGTGTTGGGGCTGAGGATGCGCAGGGTCCGGCCGGCGGAGTCCGGGACGATCAGTCGGGCCCAGTCGCCGCCGTCGGCGGCGGCCTGGGTGCGCAGCGCGTCCGCGGCGGACTCCAGGCCGCCGACGGGCAGTCCGCTGACGCTCTGCCGCCCGCTGCCGGTGGTGAGGTCGAAGGCGATCGGGACGGCGGCGAAGTCGACGTAGCTGATGTTGGCGTACAACTGGTCGGGCCCGTAGGTGAATTCGCAGAACCCGTAGGCGGTGGCGATGTTGGGGTCGGTGGGGTTGCTCACCGAGGGCAGCGCGATGCCCGGGCCCGGGTTGATCAGGAAGGTCAGTTCGCGGCCGACGGAGAAGTAGATCCGGCCGCTGGAGAGGTACGGAAGGTGGATCCGCCGCGGGGTGTCGCCGGGTGCTCCCAGGGCGATGGCGCAGTCGGCGCCGAGCGGGGCGCCGGGGGCACCGGGGGAGGGCGGGTGGTAGAGGGTGCTGCCGTCGGAGCGCAGGAAGGCCCAGCTGTTGCCCTGGGCCGGGTCGAGGCCGAGGACGTAGGCGTGGACCGGCTGGGACGACACGGTGTTGACGAGGTCGACGTCGAGCCGCTGCGGGGTGGTGCTGCCGTCGGCGGACTGGGACAGGGCGAACAGCGCGGGCGCGGTCAGGGCCGCGACGGAGGCGCCGAGCAGGGTCCTGCGAGTGATCACGGGGGCTCCGGGGGGCGGTGGGGGAGGTGGGGGGAGGGCCGCGGGCGCGCGCTGCGCCGGCTGCCCATCACCCTCCCGCCCGGACCCGGACACGTCAATGTCTGTCACCATAAGCGGCTCTTAAGCCGGAGTCCGTTGATTACTTGAACGTTGTCGGTCAGGAGCCCCGGCGATTCCCCGCGCGTCCCGGGAGGTCTCAGGCCAGGAAGCCCCGCAGCAGTGCGGCGGTCGCGGCGAGGTGTTCCTCGGTGGCCCGGCGGGCGGCATCGCCGTCGCCGTCGAGGATGGCCCGGACCATCGCCCGGTGCTGCTCGGCGGCGTGTTCGATGTTGCGGTCCAGCATGGGGATGGCGTTGAGCAGGTCGTTGAGGCGCATCCTGGCCTCGGCGATGGCGGCGGCGAGGGTGGGGGAGCCGGTGAGTTCGCCGATGGCGAGGTGGAAGCGCGAGTCGAGCTGGCGGTACTGCTCCGGAGGCGCCTCCTCCAGTTCGGCCAGCCGGCTCTCCAGGTGGGCGCGCTGGTCGGGGGTGAGGGGGTGGCGGGCGGCGGCCTCGGCGGCGCCGGTCTCCAGCACCTGGCGGTAGGTCAGCGCGTCCTCCAGTGCGCCGCCGAGGTCGCGGGCCGCGCGGCGCAGGTCGTCGACGTCCGGTGCGGGCATCAGGTAGGTGACGAAGGTGCCGCCGTAGCGGCCGCGGCGGGGTTCGACGCAGCCGGCCTGCTGCAGGGTGCGCAGGGCCTCGCGCAGGGTCTCCCGGCTGACGCCGAGGCGGGTGGCGAGGTCCCGTTCGGCGGGCAGCCGGTCGCCGAAGCCGAAGACGCCGAGCTTGATCGCCTGGAGCAGCCGTTCGACGGTCTCCTCGAAGGCGTTGCCGGTCCGGACCGGGCGGAAGATCGCCCCGGCCTGCCAGTCGAGCCGGGCCCGCTCACGCGTTTCGTCCACGTCCACGCCGGAATCGTACCTACGAACGGGTTTCCCGGACGTGTTCCCCCGTCGCTCTTGACGCGGCCCCGATGCAGCCGGAACGATGCTGCTCACCCACCCAATGGACTGATTCCAGACCATTGAAGAGCCGTCAGACCGTCGAACCCGCCGGGGCGACCCGTGCCACGCCGTCGTGGCCGCGTGCTCCCCGGCACACCCTCAACCCCCAGGGGTGCCCATGACCGACGCACGCTCACCCGACCACCCTGCCCCCGAACCGTTTCCGGCGGACACCGCCCCCGTTTCCGCCGACGAACAACGGCTCCGCGAGCTGGGCTACACCCAGGAACTGGCCCGCTCGATGTCGGGCTTCTCCAACTTCGCCGTCTCCTTCTCCATCGTCTCGATCCTCTCCGGCTGCCTGACCCTGTACGGGACGGGGATGAAGACCGGCGGCCCGGCCCTGATCATCTGGGGCTGGCCGGTGGTCGGCCTGCTGACGCTCTGCGTCGGGTTGGCGATGGCCGAGATCTGCTCCAGCTACCCGACGGCCGGCGGGCTCTACTACTGGGCGGCCAAGCTGAGCCGCAGCCGCGGACCGGCCTGGAGCTGGTTCACCGGCTGGTTCAACTTCCTCGGCCAGGTCGCGGTGACCGCCGGCGTCGACTTCGGCGCCGCCTTCTTCACCAACGCCTTCCTCACGCTGCGCTTCGGCATCGAGGCCAGTCCCGCGCACACCATGGAGATCTTCGCCGTCATCCTGCTGGCGCACGGCCTGCTCAACACCCTGGGGGTGCGCCTGGTCGCCGTCCTCAACAGCGTGTCCGTGTGGTGGCACCTGATCGGCGTCGCGATCATCGTCGGAGCCCTCGCCGTGCTCCCCGACCAGCACGCCTCGGCCTCGTTCGTCCTCACCGAGTTCGTCAACGGGACCGGCTTCCACAACCAGTTCTACGTGGCGATGCTCGGCCTGCTGATGGCCCAGTACACCCTCACCGGCTACGACGCCTCCGCGCACATGACCGAGGAGACCCACGACGCCGCCCGCTCCGGCCCCCGCGGCATCGTCAACGCCATCACCGTCTCCCTGGCGGCGGGCTGGATCCTGCTGCTCGGCATCACCTTCGCGATCCGCGACTACGACGGCGCGCTCAACAGCGACACCCAGGTCCCGCCCGCGCAGATCTTCATCGACGCGATCGGCGCCGGCGGAGCCGAAGTCCTGCTGCTGATCGTCATCGGCGCCCAGTTCTTCTGCGGCATGGCCTCCGTCACCGCCAACTCCCGCATGATCTACGCCTTCTCCCGGGACGGCGCACTGCCCGGCTCCCGCCTGTGGCACCGCATCGACCCGCGCACCCAGACCCCGACCAACGCGGTCTGGCTCGCCACCGGCGGCGCGCTGCTGCTCGGACTGCCCGCGCTCTGGAACACCACCGCCTACACCGCCGTGACCTCCATCTCCGTCATCGGCCTCTACATCTCCTACGTCATCCCGGTGTACCTGCGGCTGCGCCAGGGCGAGGCCTTCACCCGCGGCCCCTGGCACCTGGGACGGTGGAGCCGGCCGATCGGCATCGTCGCGGTCGCCTGGACCGCGGTGATCACCGTCCTGTTCATGCTCCCCACCGCCAGCCCGATCACCGTCGACAGCTTCAACTACACCCCGATCGCCGTGGCCGTCGTGGTCGGCTTCGCCGGCATCTGGTGGCTCGCCTCCGCCCGGCACTGGTTCACCGGGCCGCACGTCCACGGCGCACCGTCCGACCCCGACGCACTGGACACCGAACTGGAGGTCCGATGACCAGCCCCCGGCTCACCCTCGACGAGCTGCGCACCCGCGTCGCCGACGGATCCGTCGACACCGTCGTGCTCGCCATGACCGACATGCAGGGACGCCTCCAGGGCAAACGCGTCGCCGCCGAGTACTTCCTCGACGACGTCGTGCCCGGCGCCGCGGAGGGCTGCGGCTACCTGCTGGCCGTCGACGTCGACATGAACACCGTCGACGGGTACGAGGTCTCCTCCTGGGAGAACGGCTACGGCGACCTGACGCTGCGCCCCGACCTCGCCACCCTGCGGACCATCCCCTGGCACCCCGCCACCGTCATGGTCCAGTGCGACGTCGTCCACCACGACGGCAGCCCCGTCGCCGTCTCGCCGCGCCAGATCCTGCAACGCCAGCTCGACCGGCTGGCCGGCTACGGCTGGCAGGCCCACGCCGCCACCGAGCTGGAGTTCATCGTCTTCCGGGACAGCTACGAACAGGCCTGGGACAAGGACTACGCCCGGCTCACCCCGGCCAACCAGTACAACGTGGACTACTCCATCCTCGGCACCGGCCGGATCGAGCCCCTGCTGCGCCGGCTGCGCAACGGCATGGCCGGCGCCGGCCTCACCGTCGAGTCCGCCAAGGGCGAGTGCAACCTCGGCCAGCACGAGATCGCCTTCAAGTACGCCGACGCCCTCACCACCTGCGACGACCACGCCGTCTACAAGACCGGCGCCAAGGAGATCGCCGCCCAGGAGGGCTGCAGCCTCACGTTCATGGCGAAGTACGACGAACGCGAGGGCAACTCCTGCCACATCCACCTGAGCCTGCGCGACGACCAGGGCACCCCGGTGTTCGCCGGAGACCGCCCGCACGGCTTCTCCCGCACCATGGAGCACTTCCTCGCCGGACAGCTCGCCTGCCTCGCCGACTTCGCCCTGCTGCTCGCCCCCACCGTCAACTCCTACAAGCGCTACGTCCCCGGCAGCTTCGCGCCCACCGCCATCGCCTGGGGCCGCGACAACCGCACCTGCGCCCTGCGTGTCGTCGGCCACGGCCCGTCGCTGCGCTTCGAGAACCGCGTCCCCGGCGGAGACGTCAACCCGTACCTCGCGGTCGCCGCCCTGATCGCCGCCGGACTGCACGGCATCGAGCAACAACTCGAACTGGAACCGGAGTTCACCGGCAACGCCTACACCTCCGCCGCGCCCCGGGTGCCCGCCACCCTGCGCGACGCGGTCGACGCCTTCGAACGCAGCGCCGTCGCCACCGAGGCCTTCGGCAAGGACGTCGTCCGGCACTACACCCACGCCGGACGCACCGAACTGGCCTCCTACGAAAGGGCGGTGACCGACTGGGAACGGCGCCGCGGATTCGAGCGGCTGTGACGCGCGACGACCGCCGCCGACCGCTGATCGGCATCACCAGCTACCAGGACGACGCCGCCTGGTCCGTCTGGAACCAGCGCGCCTCCCTCGTGCCCCAGACGTACGTCGACGCCGTCGTCCGCGCCGGCGGCACCCCGGTGCTGCTGCCACCGCAACCCGGCGGCGCCGACCACCTGCTCGACGCCCTGGACGGACTCGTCCTCGCCGGCGGACCGGACATCGACCCGGCCCGGTACGCGGCCGACGCCGACCCGCGCACCGGCCCGCCGCACCACGCCCGCGACGGCTGGGAGAGCCTGCTCCTGCACACCGCCCTCACCCGCGACCTGCCGGTGCTCGGCGTCTGCCGCGGCATGCAGCTGCTCAACGTCGAACTCGGCGGCACCCTCCTGCAGCACCTGCCCGACGGCAACCACCAGATCGTCCCCGCCCGCTACGTCCGCCACCGGGTCACCCTGGTGGCGGGCAGCCGGCTCGCCGGCCTCCTCGGGCCGACCGCCGAGGTCTCCTGCTACCACCACCAGGCCGTCGACCGGCTCGGCGCCGGCCTGCAGGTCACCGCCCGCAGTGCCGACGGCACCGTCGAAGGGATCGAACTCACGGGCCAACGCTTCGCGTTGGGCGTCCAGTGGCACCCCGAGGCGAACCCCGAGGACCTGCGCCTCTTCCAGGCCCTGGTCGCCGCCGGCCAGACCACCTCCACGCACAGGGAGACAGCTCCATGACCGAACCGGACCTCCACGAGGTCGTCAACCCCGCCACCGAGGAGGTGATCACCACCGTCGAACTGGCCGGCCTCGCCGAGACCGACGCCGCTGTCGCCCGCGCCCGCGCCGCCTTCGACACCTGGCGCCGGGTCGCCCCCGCCGACCGGGCCCGGCTGCTGCGCGCCTTCGCCGCCGCCGTCGACGCCGACCGCGAGCACCTCGCCGCCCTGGAGGTCGCCAACGCCGGCCACACCATCGGCAACGCCCGCTGGGAGGCGGGCAACGCGCGGGACGTCATCGAGTACTACGCCGCCGCGCCCGAGCGGCTGTTCGGCCGGCAGATCCCCGTCGCCGGCGGCATCGACGTCACCTTCCAGGAACCGATCGGCGTGGTCGGCGTCATCGTGCCGTGGAACTTCCCCATGCCGATCGCCGCCTGGGCCCTCGCCCCGGCGCTGGCCGCCGGCAACACCGTCATCGTCAAACCCGCCGAACTCACCCCGCTCACCGCCCTGCGCCTCGGCGAACTCGCCCTGGAAGCCGGGATCCCGGAAGGCGTGCTGCAGGTCCTGCCCGGCCGCGGCCCGGTCGTCGGCCGGCGCTTCGTCACCCACCCCGACGTGCGCAAGGTCGTGTTCACCGGTTCGACCCGGGTCGGCAAGGAGATCATGGCGGGCTGCGCCGCCCAGGTGAAGCCCGTCACCCTCGAACTCGGCGGCAAGAGCGCCAACATCGTCTTCGCCGACGCCGACCTCGCCAAGGCCGCCGCGACCGCGCCCTACGCCGTCTTCGACAACGCCGGCCAGGACTGCTGCGCCCGCTCCCGGATCCTGGTCGAGGCATCCGTCCTCGACGACTTCCTGGCGCTCCTGGAGCCCGCCGTGCGCGGCGTGCGGGTCGGCGACCCGGCCGACGAGAAGACCGAGATGGGCCCGCTGATCTCCGCCGCCCACCGGGCCCGGGTCTCCGCCTACGTCCCGGACGGGGCCGCCGTCGCCATCCGCGGCAGCGCGCCCGACGGGCCCGGCTTCTGGTACCCGCCGACCGTGCTCGCGCCCGTACGGCACGACGACCCCGCCTTCACCGAGGAGATCTTCGGCCCCGTCGTCACCGTCGTCCCGTTCCGCGACGAACAGGACGCCCTGCGCATCGCCAACGCCACCGAGTACGGACTGTCCGGTTCCATCTGGACCAGGGACGTCGGCCGTGCGCTGCGGGTCTCGCGCGGCGTCGACGCCGGCAACCTCTCCGTCAACTCGCACTCCTCGGTGCGCTACACCACGCCCTTCGGCGGGTTCAAGCAGTCCGGCCTCGGCCGCGAACTCGGCCCGGACGCCCTCGACGCCTTCACCCAGACCAAGAACGTCTTCATCTCCACGGAGGAATGATCACCATGACCCAGCGACTCGACGGCCGGGTGGCCGTCATCACCGGCGCGGGCAGCGGCATCGGCCTGGCGACCGCCCGCCGCTTCGCCGCCGAGGGCGCCAAGGTGGTCTGCGTCGACCTCGACGCGGAGACCGGCGCCAAGGCCGCGAACGAGGTCGGCGGCCTGTTCATCCAGGCCGACGTCACCGACGAGGACGCGGTGCGCGACCTCTTCCAGCGGGCCGTCGACGAGTACGGCCGGCTCGACATCACCTTCAACAACGCCGGCATCTCCCCGCCCGACGACGACTCCATCCTCACCACCGGCCTGGACGCCTGGAAGCGGGTCCAGGAGGTCAACCTGACCAGCGTCTACCTGTGCTGCAAGTACGCGATCCCGCACATGCAGCGCCAGGGCAAGGGCTCGATCATCAACACCGCCTCCTTCGTCGCCGTCATGGGCGCCGCCACCTCCCAGATCTCCTACAGCGCCTCCAAGGGCGGCGTGCTGGCCATGTCCCGCGAGCTGGGCGTGCAGTTCGCCCGCGAGGGCATCCGCGTCAACGCGCTCTGCCCCGGCCCGGTCAACACCCCGCTGCTGCAGGAACTGTTCGCCAAGGACCCGGAGCGGGCCGCCCGCCGCCTGGTCCACATCCCGCTCGGCCGCTTCGCCGAACCCGAGGAGATCGCCGCCGCGGTCGCCTTCCTCGCCTCCGACGACTCGTCCTTCATGACCGCCAACACCTTCCTCGTCGACGGCGGCATCTCCGGCGCCTACGTGACGCCGCAGTAACGGGCCGCCCGCCGCGGCCGCAGGACACCGCCGGCCCGCCCGCCCCGCCACGGGGACGGGCGGGCCGACGGCGTCCCGGGACCGTGGGCGTCCCCGGCCCAGGGGGGGGGTGTGCCCGGGCCGATCTTGCCGGGGCGAGAATGGGGGCGCGATTCGAGCCGAAAGGAAGCAGATGCCCAGAATCCCGGTGGAGGTCGACACCCCGGACGTCATGGTCGACCTGGACGTGCTGGAGCGGAACATCGAGCGCATGGCGGCCGCGCTCCGCGCCAAGGGCCTGCGGCTGCGCCCGCACGCCAAGACCCACAAGATGCCGGAGATCGCCGCGCGGCAACTCGCCGCCGGGGCGGTCGGGTTGACGGTGGCGACCATCGGCGAAGCCGAGGTCTTCGCCGAGCACGGCGCCACCGACCTCTTCATCGCCTACCCGCTCTGGATCGGGCCCCGGCAGGCGGAACGGCTGCGCCGGCTCGCCACGACGGCCAGGATCGCGATCGGGACGGACTCCGTCGAAGCGGCCGAGACGGCGGGCCGCCACCTCGGGGACGCGGCCGGCGGGATCGAGGTCCTGGTGGAGATCGACAGCGGACACCACCGCAGCGGCGTCAGCCCCGCCCGGGCCGTGGAGGTGGCAGGGGCGGCGGCCCGCGCCGGACTCCGCGTCGCCGGCGTGTTCACCTTCCCCGGCCACGGCTACGCACCGCAGATGCCCGCCAAGGCCGCCGCGCAGGAGGAACAGGCCCTCGGCGAGGCCGCCGAGGCGCTCACCGCCGCGGGCTTCGAGGTCACCCGGGTGAGCGGCGGCTCCACGCCCACCGCGGAACTGACCGGGACCTCGGCCATCACCGAAGCACGGCCGGGCGTCTACGTGTTCGGCGACGCCCAGCAGTGGGAACTCGGCCGGTGCGCCGTCGAGGACATCGCCCTGACGGTCGCGGCCACCGTCGTCAGCCGGCACGAAGGGGACGGGGCCACACCCCGCCGGGTGGTCGTGGACGCGGGCAGCAAGGTCCTCGGCGGCGACCGGCCCGCTTGGGCGACGGGCTTCGGCCAGCTCATCGACCACCCCGAGGCCCGCATCACGGCGCTGTCCGAGCACCACGCCACCGTGGTCTGGCCCGCCGACGGCGACCTCCCCGCGCTGGGCGAGCGGCTGCGGGTGATCCCCAACCACGTCTGCGTGGCGGTGAACCTCGTCGACGACGTCGCCGTGGTCCGCGACGGCGAACTCGTGGACCGCTGGCGCGTCGCCGCCCGCGGCAGGAACGCCTGACCGGGGGCCCACCCGGGGCCGGGCCGCGCCGTCGCCGTCAGGGCGCGGCGCGGCCGTCGGACGGTCGGACGGGTGAGGTCGCCTGCGTGGCCACCAGGCGCACCGACTTCCGCGCCGACCTGCCCAGGACCGACACCCCGGTGCTGGTCCTGCACGGCACCGCGGACCGCGTCCCAGCCGTTTCGTGCCCGTCGAGGGCGCCGACCACGGCCGCCGCCGGACCTACGCCGACGAGGTCGACGAGCAGGTGCTCGCGTTCCCGGTGTGACCCCGCGGAGAGCCGGGTACGGGCGGCACCCGGCAAGCCCGTGTGGACGGCGGCGACTACCGTGAAGGCACGACCACCGGAGGAACGCCCATGATCCCCGAGAACGCCGTCAGCCCGCTCGTACCGCCCAGTGGCACCGGCTGCGTCGAGTGCGACGCGGCCGACGGCTGGTGGGTCCACCTGCGGCGGTGCGCCCTGTGCGGGCACATCGGCTGCTGCGACGACTCCCTCGCGAAGCACGCCACCGCCCACGCCAAGGCGACCGGACACCCGGTGATCCGCAGCTTCGAACCCGACGAGGCGTGGTTCTGGAACTACGCCACGTCCGAGTACTTCGAGACCGGGCCCGAGCTGGCGCCACCGCGGAACCATCCGGTCGACCAGCCGGTTCCCGGCCCCGCCGGCCGGGTGCCCGCCGACTGGCAGGACCTGCTCGGCGCCCGCTGACCGCCGGGCGCCCGGCGGTCAGCGGGCACCCGCCCCTGGCGAGCCGATCGCCCGTCGAGGCGCCACCATGGGTCGGGTAGGAGCGCGCGGCCACCGCACCCCGACGGGCGGGACCGCGGCACCGCGGCGACAAGGTGAGGTCCCCATGTCCGTGCACCGCGTCGGACTGGTCGTCCATCACGGCCGTGACGCCGCGCGGGACAGTGCGCGCGTCGTGCGGGCCTGGTGCGAGGCGCACGGAGTCCCCTGCACCGAGACCGACGTCCGGTCGCCGGACGGGCGGCTCCGCTCCGGCCGGGAGGAGGCCCACGCCGCCGGGGACCCGGACCTGGTCGTCACCCTCGGCGGGGACGGGACCTTCCTGCGCGGCGCCCGGATCGCCGTGACGACCGGGGCCAGCGTGCTGGGCGTGGACCTGGGGAAGGTCGGCTTCCTCACCGAGGTGCCGGCCCGCGACATCACCGTCGCCCTCGACGCCGTCCACGCCGGGCACGCCCCGGTCGAGGAGCGGATGACGCTGACCATGCGCGCCTCCAGGCCGCCGGAGATGCCCGCGGAGATGGAGGCCTTCCTCTGCTACGGGCGCGGCCCCGCCCTGCCGCCGCCGCAGGTGCGGCCGGAGGACACCGCGGGCGACGGCTGGGGCGTGGCCCTGGACGTCAACGCCCTCAACGACGTGGTGGTGGAGAAGCTCGCCCGCGACCACCAGCTCAGCGCGGGCGTCTACATCTCCGGCCGGCTGCTGGCCGCCTACTCGGCCGACGCCCTCGTCGTCGCCACGCCCACCGGCTCGACCGCGTACAGCTTCGCCGCCGGCGGCCCGGTGCTCTCCCCGCACATGGACGCGGTGGTGTTCACCCCGATCGCCGCCCACATGACCTTCAACCGCACCGTCGTCGCCGCCCCCGACGAACCGATTGCGCTGCGCATCCTGCCGCACTCCGGCCGCGCCGCGGTCAGCATCGACGGGCAGCCGCGGGGGATCATCGACCCGGGTGACTGGATCGGCGTCTACCGGGCCCCGCAGCGCGTGCGGCTCATCCGTCTCCGGCCCACGGACTTCTACGGCCGGCTGCGGGACCGCTTCCGGCTCACCGACGCACCCGCCACCGCGACCGACGGGGAGTCCGCGCCGTTCTTCCGCCTCGACTCGCCCGTCCCCCCGGACCTGGCGGACCTGCGCCTGCCCCCTCCCGCCGCGGCCCGCTGAACGGTTCGCGCCGTTCGACGAGCCCGTCGGTGGACATCACGAGGGTGTCGCCCGTTTCGAGCCGGGCCTCGTGCTCCTCGTACGCGGCCTGATCGATCGCGCCGAGCGGGATGCCGCCGATCCGGGGGCCGCTCCCGTCCCCGGTCGGCAGGCGCCGCGCCAGATTGCTTGACAATCAAGTGTCTCGGACTCCAAGCTATATTTATCTTGAACTTCAAGAGGCATGGCTTTCAAAGGAGTTTTGCCCGTGCACGTACTGATCATCGGTGGCGGCACCGGAGGGATGTGCCTGGCCCACGGCCTGAAGAAGGCCGGCGTGTCGGTCGCCGTCTACGAGCGCTACGGGTCGCGCAGCGACGGCCTGTACGGCTACCGGGTCGGAATCGACCCCACCGGCAGCCGGGCGCTGCACGACTGCCTGCCGCCCCGGCTGTTCGACACCTTCGTCGCCACCTGCGCCAGGGACCCGCGGCGCTTCAACGTGCTGACGCAGTCGATGCGCACCACCGCCACCTTCCGGTTGCCGGAGGCCGAGGACGCGGTCGACGCCGAGCGCTCCGTCTCCCGCTCCACCCTGCGCCAGGTGCTCTTCACGGGGATGGACGACGTGGTCCACTACGGCAAGGAGTTCATCGGCTACGACCGGATCCCCGGGGGCGGGGTCCGCGCCCACTTCGCTGACGGCACCAGTGCCACCGGAGACCTCCTGGTCGCGGCCGACGGCTCGCGCTCGAAGGTGCGCGAGCAGTTCCTGCCGCACGCCCGGGTCAAGGACACCGGCATCACCGCGCTGGCGACCAAGACGGCGCTCACCCCCGAGACCCGCGCACTGGTCCCGCCCGAGGCCCTGGAGGGCATATCCCTCATCTTCGGGACCAAGGGCATGATGGGCATGCTCCACTCGATGGAGTTCAAGTGGGACGCCGACGGCAACCCCAAGGACCCGGCCGACCGGGCGCTGCTCGACGACTGGTCCGGGCTGCAGTTCGACAACACCCGCGACTACCTCAACCTCTCGGTCTGGAGCCGGCACGAGAGCTTCCCTGCGGACGTCACCCGGCAGCGCGGCAGGGAGCTGATCGACACGATCCTCGCCTCGACCCGCAACTGGCACCCCGGTCTGCGCCGGATCTTCGAGCTGTCCGACCCGCAGACCGCCTTCCCGCTCAAGATCGCGACCTCCGAGCCGGTCGAGCCCTGGAAGACCACCAACATCACCCTGCTCGGCGACGCGATCCACACCATGACCCCCGGCCAGGGCGTGGGGGCCAACACCGCGCTGCGCGACGCCGCGCTGCTGTGCCGCCAGGTGACGGCCGCCGCGAACGGCCACAAGCCCCTGCTGCAGGCGGTCGGCGACTACGAGGCCGAGATGATCCCCTACGGCTTCCGGCGCGTCGCCGACTCGCTCGGACAGAACGGCACCACCGCCGCCGACCCGCTCTACCGGCCCGGCATCGGCCGCCTGGCCCTGTTCGGGGCCCGCAGCTACTTCAGCGTCACGAGCAGGGTCCCGGCGCTGAGGAACAGGTTCCTCGACCAGCTGTCCGCCTACCGCGGCGACGCGTAGCCGCCCCGCCCGCCCGAGGGGTGCCCGTTCCGCCCCGCCGGCCCGGGTGCCCGCCCCGCCGGCCCGGGTGCCCGCCCCGCCGGCCCGGGTGCCCGCCCCGCCCGGCCGGGGCCCGGCACGCGGCCACGGGCCATCACGGAAGCCAGGTATCTTGAATGTCCAGCAAAACCGGCCCCGGGGGACACGACGCCTTGAACGACGAGCGCACCGCCGGGGAAACCCGGCTCAACGACAGCGTCGAGGCCTACCAGGCGGCCGTCGACGACTTCGACCGCGAATGCGCCCGCGTTCTCGGTGTCAACGAGACCGACCTGCGGTGCCTGGAGATCCTCCTGCGGGAGGTGGAGGAATCCTCCCCCACCGACCTCTCCGACCGGCTCGGGCTGACCACCGGCAGCGTCACCACGATGCTCGACCGGCTCGAACGCGCGGGCTATCTGACCCGCGCCGCCCACCCCACCGACCGGCGCAAGTCCGTCGTGCGGGCCACCCCCCAAGCCGCCACCCGCGCCCACGAACTGATCGGCCCGCTGGTCGACGGCGCCCGCAGCGAGGTGCTCGCGCACTTCGGCCCCGAGCAGCTCGACGTCATCACCGACTTCCTCGACCGCGCCCGCGACCTGACCCGGCAGCACATCGAACGCCTGCGCACCACCGAACCCACCCGGACCCGCACCGGCTCCACCACCGCGCGCGGCTGACCCGCCGCGCGACCGGCGGGACGGAACGCCGCCCTGCCAGGGCCGGCGGGGGTGCCCGGCGCCGGTGTGGCACGGATCACGGCGAGGTCGGCACGGTCGGCGAAATGCGGAGGCCGCCGGGGCGGTTGGCACGGGCAACCGTTTCGATCCGGCGCACACCACCGCTACCCGCGAGGAAACCCCCATGACCGTCACCGAGCCCGCCGCGGCCGCCGACCGTTCCGCCTCCCGCGCGGCCGAGATCCTGTCCCGGCCCGTCACGATCAACGGGCTGACCGTGCCCAACCGCATCGTGATGGCGCCGATGACGCGCCAGTTCTCCCCGGGCGGCGTGCCCGGTGAGGACGTGCGCTCCTACTACGCCCGCCGCGCCGCCGCGGGCGTCGGCCTGATCGTCACCGAGGGCACCTACGTCGGCCACGAGTCCGCCGGGCAGAGCGACAGCATCCCGCGCTTCCACGGCGAGGAGCAGCTGGCCGGCTGGGCCCGCGTCGCGGAGGACGTCCACGCGGCGGGCGGCACCATCGTGCCGCAGCTCTGGCACATCGGCATGGTGCGCAAGCAGGGCGACCCGCCGTTCGCCGACGCCCCTGCCGTCGGCCCGTCCGGCATCCGGCTCGACGGCACCGAGGGGACGGGCCGGGCGATGACCCGGGCCGACCTGGACGCCGTCATCGGCGCGTTCGCGGAGGCCGCCGCGGCCGCCGAGCGGATCGGCTTCGACGGTGTCGAACTGCACGGCGCCCACGGCTACCTGCTCGACCAGTTCCTGTGGGCGGGCACCAACCGCCGCACCGACGCGTACGGCGGCGACCCGGTCGCCCGGACGAAGTTCACGGCCGAGCTCGTCGCCGCGGTGCGCGGGGCCGTCTCCGCGGAGTTCCCGGTGATCTTCCGCTACTCGCAGTGGAAGTCGGAGAACTACGACGCCCGCCTCGCCGAGACCCCGCAGGAGCTGGAGGCGATCCTCTCCCCGCTCGCCGAGGCCGGGGTCGACGCCTTCCACGCCTCGACCCGCCGCTACTGGGTCCCCGAGTTCGACGGCTCCGACCTCAACCTGGCCGGCTGGACCAGGAAGCTCACCGGCCGCCCCGCCATCACCGTCGGCTCGGTCGGCCTCGACGGGGACTTCATCCGCGCCTTCGCGGGCGAGGGCGCCCCGGTCCAGGGCATCGACGACCTGCTCGACCGGCTGGAGCGCGACGAGTTCGACCTGGTCGCCGTCGGCCGCGCCCTCCTCCAGGACCCACAGTGGGCGGAGAAGGTCCTCTCCGGCCGCTTCGCCGACCTGCGCTCCTACGACGCCGCCGCGGTCCGCACCCTGAGCTGACCACGGCGCCCCGGGTCCCGGCCGCACGGCGAGTGCGCCGGGACCCGGCCGCCGTCGTGCCGGGCGTAGCGGTAGTCGACCCGGTCGGTGTCGATCCGGGTGGCGAACACCTCGTCGGCGACGGTGTGCACGCGGACGTCGGTGCCCGTGACGCGCCGCTGGAACCGCACCGGGCAGCCGGCCGCCGTCGGAGGACGTCGCGCAGTCCGGCGAGCACGCCGAGACGAGAGGTCGTTCGCGCACCCGATCGACATCGTGACCCAGGCCCTCGACGTCTTCATCACCGGCATCCGAACACCGCAGTCCCGCCGTTCCGCCGTTCCGACCGGCCCGCGGCCTACGGGTGCCGCGCGGGCCCGAGGACGGGGTCGATCTCGGCCAGGATCAGGTGCAGTCGACGGGCCGCCCGCGCCGGACCGTCGCCGACGGCGTCCCGGGAGATCTCCTCGCACAGCCGCATCGCCGCGTCCCGGTCGTCGGCGAAGACGCCGAACACGTCGTCGACGGCGGTGTGGATCCAGTCGGCGTGGTTCTCGTCGGCGACGGCCAGCGCGGAGACGACCACGGCCAGCCCGGCCTGGTCCTTTCGGCGCAGCAGGGCCCGTACGGTCTGCCGGGTGACGAAGGTGTCACCCGGGTCGAGCACGAGCTCCAGCAGTGGCCCGACGGCCTCGGGCAGTTCGGCGAACCCGGCCAGGCCCTGCCCGGCATCCGCGCGGTCGCGGTAGTCGTGGCTTCGCCCGAGTGCGCCGAGCGCCGCGACGGCTGCCTGCCGCAGTTCGTTGTCCATCGGCTTGCGCTCCCCTCCGGTGCAGTGTCGGTGAACGTACCACCGGGGCGCCGCACCGGTGATCGCCGGGGGCGGTGGGCCGCAGCCGGCGTCCCGTCCGGGCGACGGGGGAGTGGGCCGCCGAGTCGGCGCCGGTGCGGGGGAGTTGGCCGATTCCGCACCCACCACGGCGCGTCGTGGTGCATGATCGCAGCGTGAGCACGTGGTGGGACAGGCGCCGCAGCGCCCGGCTGGCAGAACTGGCGTACGCGCTGGAGTTCTTCGGTGCCGAACCGGTCGAGGACCCGGGTGTCGGCGAACTCGCCCACGCCGCCGAAGCCCTGGCCAAGGAGTACCGGGCCAGCGACCGGGGCCACGCCATACACCGCACCGGCGAGCTGCTGCAGCAGGCCGCCGCCGCGCTGCACACCGCCGACCGCCTGCGCGGCACCCCGGTCCCCGTGGTCAACCACCATCTGCGGTGCGCCGCCCTGCTCTTGGCGTGCGCCCGCGCCTGCCTGCAGGGGCGGCCCGCCCCGGTTGCCGGTCCCGGCCCGGGTGCCGGTCCCGCCCCGGGTGCCCGCGACGGCCGGGTGCCGCCGCCGTCGACGGCCCGGCACGACGGGAACACCGCGTCGCACACCAGTGGGCGGCCCGCTCGGAACCTCCCGTACTGACGGATCCCGGTCCGGAACCGCCCGGCGGCGTCGGCCCGTTCGCCTGTTCCGCTGATCCGCTGTTCCGCTGTTCCGCTGTTCCGCTGTTCCGCTGTGCCTCTGTTCCGTCGTCCGCTACTCCGCGACGAGTACGGCCACACCGGTGACCCGGTCCGCGGCGAGGTCTGCGAGCGCGGCGTCGGCCCCTCGCAGCGGGTAGCGGGTCAGGTGGACGACCGGGTGGATCCGGGCCGCCTCGGCGAGGAAGGCCACGCCGTCGGCCCGGGTGTTGGCGGTGACGCTGCGCAGCGTGCGTTCCTGGAAGAGGTGCTGCCGGTAGTCGAGCGTCGGGATGTCGGTGAGGTGGATCCCGGCGACGGCGAGCGTGCCGCCGCGGTCGAGGGCCGCCAGGGCGACGGGCACGAGTTCGCCGACCGGGGCGAAGAGGATGGCGGAGTCCAGCGGGCGCGGCGGAGGGTCGTACGAGTCGCCGGCGAAGTGGGCGCCGAGTTCCAGCGCCAGGCGTCGCGCCGCGGGGGTCCGGGTGAACACGGCGACGCGTGCGCCCCTGGCGAGGGCGAGTTGCGCGGTCAGGTGCGCGGACGCCCCGAAGCCGTAGATGCCCAGGGTCCCGCCCGGCGGCAGGTCGGCCCGCTCCAGGGCCCGGTAGCCGATGATCCCTGCGCACAGCAGCGGGGCGAGTTCCTCGGCGGGCGGGCCCTCGGGCAGACGGTAGGCGAAGCGGGCGTCGGCGGTCAGGTGTCCGGCGTAGCCGCCGTGCCGGTCCCAGCCGGTGTAGCGCGAGTCGGGGCAGAGGTTCTCGCGCCCGTTGCGGCAGTAGGCGCAGTTGCCGCAGGTCCCGGCCAGCCAGGCGACTCCGGCGCGGTCCCCGACGGCGAACCCCTGGACCTCCGGGCCGGCCGCCCGTACCCGCCCGACCACCTCGTGCCCGGGCGTGCACCTCGCGCGGTGAGGGGCGAGGTCGCCTTCCGCGAGGTGCAGGTCGGTGCGGCACACTCCGCAGGCTTCCACTTCCACGAGGAGTTCGTGCGGTCCGGGCGCGTCCACCGGCCGTCGCTCCCACGCCAACGGGCCCGGTCGGGTTCCGTCGACCGGCCCGGGGCGGGCCACCACCCAGGCCCCGGTCTCGGCCGGCACCGGTTGCGCCGCGTTCATCACGGTCTCCCGTCTGCGTTTCCGCGGCCCCCGGGGTCGGGGCCGCCCAGGTCGAGTCTGAAGGGCGGGTACTCATCGGTCATCAGGGCGGCGTAGGCCGCGACCCGGAAGACCCAGCGGTCGAGGCCGATGATCAGGTCGAACAGGTCGCGGGGGTAGGTGCCGGTGAACGTCAGGGCGACGGCGGCTATCAGCACCAGCAGCCCGATGAAGCCGGTTTCGGTCCATCCGCCGTGGGAGCCGCCGGTGAGCACGCTGATCACCAGGTAGTGCGGGACGGCGAGCAGCCACCACTTCACCAGGACCAGCCCGCGGGAGAGCCGCCCGGGGTAGGCCACGTCGAGGACGGCGGGGTAGTCCGGTTCCTCGCTCAGGCTGAACGGAGGGTAGCGGTCTGTGCCCAGCGCGCCGTACGCGTAGAACGACACTCGCCAGGTCCAGCGCAGCACGCCCAGGTTGAAGTCGAACAGGGGGCGCGGGTAGCGCCCGGTGACGAGGATCGTGAAGAAGGCGATCACGCTGACCAGGACGAACGCGATCCACAGGAAGAGCAGGGCGAGGACGTGGGGGATCGCCAGCGCCCACTTCACCAGCCACAGCCAGCGTGACAGGGAAGTGTCCGGAATCCCTGTCAGCCGGACCGGGCGATAGGCGGCCGGGGCCGTCACGGCCGAATCTCCTTCCCCGCTGCGGGGCACTGTCGGCTCAGCCCGCGCCGGAGCGGTCGTTCTCCGCCGAGTCGACGCGGCCGGCGCGCAGGACCGATCTCGGGGACGGGCGGGTCGTGGGGATTGCGGTGGGCGGTGGTGCGGGTCTTCAAGGTGTTGTCGCCAGTGTCGAGGAGGGCGTGGACCTTGGTGGTGTCACCTTCCTCGAAGAGGTCGAGACGCAGGGTCCACCGCTTGGTGCGCATCGGTGTCGGGGTGTTCGTGGTCATCGTCGCCTCCTGCGCTCGTCGGGCCCGGGCGGGTGTCCGGGCCCGGCCACGGGGTTCAACCGCCCCGGTCGATCCGGATCGTGCGAGCGGGCTTCGCGACCTCACCGATCGGCGCCCGGACGGTCAGGACGCCCTGGTCGTACGAGGCGGTGATGTCCCTCGTCGCGGACTCCGGCGGGGAGCCGGATGCTGCGGCTGAACGAGCCGTAGCGGAACTCGGAGTGCTGCTTGTCCTTCTTCTCCTCGGTACGTTCGGCCTGGACCGTCAGGACGCCGTCGTCGATGCTGATCGCGATGTCCTTGTCCGGGTCGACGCCGGGGAGTTCGGCCCCGAGCTGGTAGACGCCGTCGGCCCCGGACTCCTCGATGTGGATCACGTGCTCGCCGCGCGGCGTGCGGAACTCGGTGGGGAACGCCTCGAACAGGTCGGGGAGCGAGGGCCATCGGTTCCCGAAGGGGAGTCTTCTGTGGGGTTCGCCGGCCATGGTCTCCTCCGGAGGGTGTGGTGTCGGATGGGGTCGCAGTCCCGCGACTGTGTCCCGCAGGGCACTTCGGGATACCGGGACCGGCAGGCCGTCGTGCCGCTGGACGGCGCCGCGCGGCAGGTGGTCGACGGTGGCCTGGCCGACCGGGCGGCCGTCGTCGCCCGCGGGCAGCCCGCGGACGCCGGTGTGGCGGAAGGTACGGGGCGGTGGAACGGGCCTCTGTTCCCAGCAGACTGCGGCCGGGCGCGGGGCGGCAGGGCCGTTCGGCCCACCACTGGGCCCCACCGGACGGTGCCGAGGTCGACCGAAGGCCGTCAAGCCCCTATGGCTCGAACTCGGACCCGATGACGGGGGGACCTTCCGGGCGGATGATCCGGCCACTGATGCCGGTCGGCTTGATGCGCATCCAGGTGTCACGGACGCCGCCCGCCCAGGGGCGCGGATCTGCGTGCCGCTCGAACCAGCGCACGGCCTCCTGCTCGGGGACGGCCGAGACGATGCCGTTCACCAGGACGCTCCAGCCGGTGGTGAAAACCTCGTCCAGCCGGTCGACCTCGAAGGCGACCTCACTGCCCGCGGACCGGGCGAGGGTGCCCTCCTCGGCCGTGCGGCACAGGATGGACGCGTCCAGCACGCGGTAGTTGACGGGCAGCGCCACCAGGCCGCGCGGTGCCGTCAACAGCACGCGGCCGACGCCGCCGGGGTTGAGCTTGGCCCAGCAAGCCGCCGGGTCGAGTTCCTCGGTCCGCACCCGGCTGTTGGCGCGGGCCCGGCCGGGCGGCGCCTCCCGTCCGCCGCCGAGCAGGTCGGTGTCACCCGCTCGCCGACCCGCCGGCGGGCGGGGGACGGGCGGCCGGCACCCACGGTCTGGGCCTCGGACACGGAGTCGCACTGGCGGCGGCGCTCGACAGACTGCCGCACGAACTGCGGATCGTCGCGGTCGAGGGTGCCGACGTCTCGATCGGTGAGGGCCTGGGCCAGGCTGTCGTCGATGCCGTGCCGCGGGTCGCCGCCGAAGTCCGTCGGGGCCGTCGACGCGCATCGTGGGGGTGAGGGCACCGGGCCGTGAGGACCGCCTCGGGCTGCTGCGGGCCGCGAGTGCCGCCCGACCCGCGGGTCCGACCCGCGGGTCCGACCCGCGGGTCCGAGCGGCGTCGACCGAGCGGATCGACACTGTTGCGACGTCCGGCCGCAGCGCCGGGACACGGGTGAGCGCTTGCGCGGTACCTGTTCGGCTCCGGTGACGGCGCCTCCTGCGCCGGGGAGCGGTCGAACGCCGCCGCGCACCCACCGTGGACCAGGTGGAGCGGGCCCGTTCGGTGTTCGCGGCCCACCGTCCGTACGCCGTCCGAACCCGCCGGAGCGCCCGGGTCACAGCCGGACGATGATCAGCGCGGCGTCGTCCGTGGCGCCGCCGGGCGGCAGCAGCGCGGAGAGGACCCGGTCGGCGAGCGCGCCGGGGTCGGCGTGGCGGTTGTCGGAGAGCGCCCGGGCGAGCCGGCCCAGGCCGGTGTCGATGTCCTCCCGGCGGCGTTCCACGAGCCCGTCCGTGTAGAGGACGAGGGTGTCGCCCTCGGCGTAGCCGGTGACGGCCTCCGGCCGGGGCCGGTGTTCGGGGCGGGCGCCGAGCGGTGGGTCGGTGGCGCCGTCGAGGAACTCCACGGTGCCGTCGCCGCGGACCAGGACGGGCGGGGGGTGCCCGGCGCTGCTGTAGGTGACGGTCCGCGCGGCGCAGTCGACGAAGGCGGTGGCGGCGGTGGTGGATTCGGCGCCGTCGACGGAGCGGGCGTACAGCCCGAGGACCTCCAGGGCCTGGGCCGGTCCGGCGGCGACCCGTGAGGCGGCGCTGAGGGCGCTGCGGAGCTGGCCCATCACACCGGCGGCCAGCAGCCCGTGGCCGACCACGTCCCCGACGGCGACCGCGATGCGCTCGCCCGGGAGTTCGACCAGGTCGTACCAGTCGCCGCAGACGTTGAGCGTGCCCACGGCCGGCCGGTAGCGGACCGCGGCGTCGTGGTGCCCGAGCGGTCTGGGCGCGGGCAGCATGGCCTCCTGGAGCGCGAGCGCGACCTCCCGTTCCCGGGCGTGCGCCGCGCGCAGGCGCTCGTTGACCTCCTGAAGTTCGCGGGCACGGGTGTAGAGCTCGGCCTCCAGGACGCGGGCGCGGTTGCCCTCCGGCAGGCCGTGGGCCCGGATCAGCTCGGTGATCTCCTCGACCCGGTGGACGAGCAGCACCACCCGGCCGTCGGCGTCGAGGACGGGCTCGTTGACCGGGCTCCAGTACCGTTCCTGCCACTCGCCGGGCACGGTGGTCGATTCGACGTCGTAGCGCTGCAGGGCCATGGTGTCGCGTTCACCGGTCGCCAGGACCCTGCGCAGCGACGCCTCCAGGTTGCGGGCACCGGTGGCGGTCGGGTCCTTCGGGTTGTCGGGGAACACGTCGAACAGGTACCGGCCGACGAGCCGGTCCCGGCTGTGGCCCGACATCCGGACGAAGTCCTCGTTGGCGTCCACGTACACCAGGTCCGGCGAGAGCAGGGCGACCATGCCGGGCAGGGCGCGGAACACCGCCCGGTAGTCGGCCGCCGGGCCGGTCACGGCATCCGCGCCGCCCCCGGTGTGCCGCACCGCCCGGCCCGAGGCGGTCCCGGCGGCCGGAGAAACGCCCACTCCCCCGACGACCGGGGCCGGTCGTTCGGCACTCTCGCTCATCACTCACCTCCGTGGGGGCGTCTCAGCGGCGCGGTTCGGCGTCGGCCACCGTGGTCCTCTCCGCGGCGGAGCAGCCTCCGGGCGGCGCCGGCGGGGTGACCCGGTGGTGCCGGGCGCGCCGGGGGCTCCGTTCCTGCCAGTGTCCGCCGGGAGCCGCCGGACCGTCGAGCGGCGTCCCCGCTCCCGGGCGCCGTCCCGACGGCGTCCGGGACGGCGCACCGAGCCCGGGCCCGTCACGGTTCGGGCTCGTCAGAGGTGCAGGATCCGGGTCTCGCCGGGCCGGATCGTCACCTCGGTGCCGCGCAGCCGGACACGGACGGGCTCCTGCCGGTCCTCGCGCAGGCTCACCGTGACCGTTCGGCGCTCGACGGTGATCGCCAGGCCCCAGTGGCCCCGGTAGCGCAGGTCCAGGTCGAGCCGGTGGAGGGCGGAGGGCAGGTGCGGGTCGAGCCAGAGGGCGTCCTCGCGGACCTCCAGACCGGTGTAGCAGCGCTGCAGCAGGTCGACCGCGCCCGCCATGGCGCCCAGGTGGACGCCCTCCGCGGTGGTGCCGTGCTGGCTGTCCCGGAGGTCGGCCACCAGGGCGTCCCGGAAGTAGTGCCACGAGGCGCGGCGGTCGGAGCGGGTGAGGACCCAGGCGTGCACCACCGAGCTGAGCGTCGAGCCGTGGACGGTGCGCCGCAGGTAGTAGTCGGTCGTGCGGCGCAGCAGTTCGTGGCCGGCCGGGTGGCCGAGGCGCCGCAGCAGGTCGCGCACCTCCCGGGCGGAGAACAGGTACCAGAGCATCAGCGCGTCGGCCTGCTTGGAGGCCTTGTAGCGGTTCACGGTGTCGCCCTCGGCCTCCAGGATCCGGTCGAGCCGGCGCAGGTCCGGGTGGCGGCGCCGGTAGCCCGGCCAGTCGAGTTCGGCGAGCCGCTCGTAGCCGTCGAACTGGCTGAGGACGCCCTCGTGGAACGGGACGTGCAGGCGCCGGCCGACGTCCTGCCAGCGGTCGAGCTCCGCGGCGTCGAGGGCGAGGCGCTCGCGCAGCTCGTCGCGGCGGTAGCCGGGCAGGACGTCCAGGGCGTCCTGGGCGCGGGCCAGCACCCAGGAGGCCAGCACGTTGGTGTACGCGTTGTCGTCCAGGCCGGGCCGCGTCTCCCAGGGGTAGGCGTCGTGGTACTCGTCGGGGCCGAGCACGCCGCGGATCGACCAGTGTTCCCGGTCCCGGTCGTAGTCGGCGGCGGAGGACCAGAAGCGGGCGATCTCCAGCAGCATCTCGGCGCCGGCCGTGGCCAGGAAGTCCCGGTCCCCGGTGGACTGGTAGTACTGCCACACGTTGTAGGCGACGGCCGATCCGACGTGCCGCTGGAGGTGGCTGTGGTCGGGCAGCCAGCGGCCGGACAGGGGGTTGAGGTGCACCTGCTGGGACTCCTCCCGGCCGTCGCCGGCGCTCTGCCACGGGTACATCGCCCCGCGCAGGCCGAGCGCGCGGGCCTCGCGGCGGGCGGCGTCGAGGCGGCGGTGGCGGTAGCGCAGCACGGCGCGGGCGAGGTCGGGGAAGCGCAGGTCGAGCAGCCGCAGCACGAACAGCTCGTCCCAGAAGACGTGTCCCCGGTACGCCTCGCCGTGCAGTCCCCGGGCCGGGACGCCGACGTCCAGGTCGACGGAGTGCTCGGTGTGGGTCTGCAGCAGGTGGAACAGGTTCAGGTGCAGTGCGCCGGCGCCGTCGAAGTCGGCCTCGATCCCGCAGCGGCGCCACAGCTCCGCCCAGCGCAGGGCGTGTTCGCCGAGCAGCTGCTCGAAGTCGCCGGCCTCGGCGGCGAGCAGGCGGGAAGCCCGCAGCGGGGTCTCGATCGCCCGGTCGCGGGAGGTGTGCACGGCGACCGTCTTCGTGACGGTCACGGGCCGCTCCGGCCCGGCGTCCACGGTGAGGAGGTGGGCCGTCCAGCCCGCGCGGGACTCCGCTGCCACCTCCGCCGTCACCGCCGCCGCCACCTCCGCCGCCACCTCCGCCCGGCCGGCGGCCGTCCGGCAGCACAGGGCGATCCGCAACGGCGAGCCGACGGCGTCGACCTCCAGCCAGAGCAGCCCCGCCGCGTCCGTCCCCTGGCCGGCCGGGACGAGGTGGCGCCGGGCGAGCCCCCGGTACCGGGCGACCCCGGTGTTGGCGACGTCGCCGTCCAGGCCCGAACGGACCTCCAGGGGGCCCGACCAGTTCTCCGGGGTGAGGGTGGTCTCCAGGGCGAGCAGGTGCGGCCGGGCCTGGCTGGCGAAACGGCGCTGCACCAGCCGCGTCCGCCGCCCCTGCTCGTCGACCACGAGGGCGGTGCGGGTGAGCAGGCCGCGGCGCAGGTCCAGTTCCAGCGTCTGCCGGGCGGGCGGTCCGGTGAACCACGTCCCGCCGGGCAGCCGGAAGGTCAGCGGCAGCCAGTTCGGGCAGTTCACCAGGTCCGCGTTGGTGACCGCGCGGCCCGCCACCGTCGACTCCGCCCGGTCGTAGCATCCGGCCAGGTACGTCCCCGGATAGTGCGTCCCGTCGGCCACCGCCTCCGGTGCGGCGCCCCGGCTGACCAGGTACCCGTTGCCGACCGCGCACAGCGCCTCCCGTAGCCCCTCCGCAGCCGGATCGAAGCCCTCGTACCGGAGCGTCCACGGGTCGGGCATGTCGGGATGCCCCGCAGGTGGGTCTGCTGCCACGACGTGACCTCCGTGCCGACCGGTCTGCCTCCAGTCTGCGGACGGGCACGCCGGTTCGCTCGACGCCGCCCGGCGGGCCGGTCCGCGCCGCCGGGCCCGCTTCGGCGGACCGGCACCCGCCCGCACGGGGCACCACGGCCGCGCGGCGCCCCCGCCCCCGTGGTGTGCCGACCGGGTTGCGCCGTGCTAGGCCGGACCGGCCCGGCGGCAAGGACCGTACGGCCCTGTTCGCAGCCCTCGGGCGGACGGACAGTGAAGGCGGGGGTACCGCAGGAGGAGCGAGGAGCGTGCAGCACCGGAACGTCCAGGACGTGCTGACCCGCGAGGTCGTCGCCACCCGGCCCGGCACACCGGTCGAGGAGGCCGCGGCGCCGGTCCGCCGCGACGCCGTCCCCGTCGTTCCCGTCGTCCCCGCTGTCCCCGCCGTCCCGGTCGTCGACGACCGGGGCCGGCCGCTCGGCACGGTGTCAGGGGCCGACGTGATCCGCGGGGCGGCCGTCCGGCCGGACCCGGGGGCCCGCCACCCCGGCAGGCGGCCGACGCGAAGGACCGCGCCCTGCCGGCCGTGACCCCCGTCCACGGAGGAGCCGTCGCCATGACCGAACACCCCGATCCCGCCGCCGTCGCCCGCCGGATCGTCCGACGCCGTGACCAACTCGGCCTGAGCGAATGGATGCTGGCCTACCGGGCGAACATGGCGCCGGCCTACCTGCGGCAACTCCTCGGGTCCGGGCCCGAGTTCGACCCGCCCGCCTTCGCCCGGATCGCCGCCGCGCTCGGGGTGACCCGGCCGGAACTGCTGTCCGGCGGCCACCGCCCGGACGCGCCGCCGGGACAGGCGGACCCCGGCCCGCGCCCGCTGCTGCTCCACCTGACCGGGCCCCAGTGCTGGGAACTGCTCGGCACCCACGGCGTCGGCCGGGTCGGCCTGCCCCTCGGGCCGGCCCCCGTGGTCCTCCCGGTGAACTACGCGGTGGACGCCGCGACGATCGTCTACCGCACCTCCCCCAAGGGCGCGGCCGCCCCGGACGACGGCTCGCCCGCCTCCTTCCAGGTGGACCACGTCGACGACCACCGCAGCCGCGGCTGGAGCGTCCTGATCCTCGGCGAGGCCCATCACATCGACGACCCCGAGGAGCAACAGCGCCTCGCGGCGCTGCCGGGCGCCGCACCGTGGGCCGGCGGCGCACGGCCGCTGTGGGTGCGGATCCGGCCCGGTGAGGTCACCGGCCGCCGGATCGGTACGGGGTGAACGCCCCGGGCGTCGGCGCGGCACCCACGGGCCGGACTCCGCCGAGCCGCGGGTGCGCGGTGCCGGTCACGTCCCCACCCCGGTGCGCCTCAGCCGTGCCCGTGCGCGTACCCGTTCCCGTGCGCGTACCCGCGCCCGGAGTGCAGGCGCGGGTACGGGTGGGGCGTGGCCGGGGTGTCACTGGTCGGAGTAGCTGAGGTCTCCCACCGTCCAGCTGCTGATGTCCTCGATGGCGATCCGGTACATGCCCCCGGTGTGGGGCAGGCCGTAACTGCCCTGCAGGATGCGGGCCAGGTGCAGGTGCAGGTGGGTGGGCCGTACGTCGGGTGGTGCCGCGTCCCCGCCGTCGGCGGTGGCGGGTGTCCGGAACAACGCGGCGAAGGGCTTCAAGTGGTCCGAGGCGGCGAGGACTTCGGCCACCCGTTCGTGCCAGAGGCTTTCCGGTGCCAGCCGGCCGGTGATGACCGCCCCGGGGACGACCACGGTCAGGGGCATCTGGTTGCTGCCCTCGGACTCCACCATCGCGGCGATGTCGACGAGCAGCGCATCAGAGTTCGACATGGATCCGAGGATAGTACGCGCCGGGGCGGCGGACCGGAACGATCCCGCACCCCGCGAGCGGGCCCGCTCGGCGGCGGGCCCGCGGCGGTGCCCGCGCCCGGGGTGGGGGAGAGGGCAGTACGGGGCCTTGCCAGGTGGCCGACCGCCACACCTCGGCGCCCGGGGTGTGCGCCGCCGACATGGGGCGCACGCTCCGGCGTCCGTAGCGTGTCGCGCACTGGACCCTCGGCGTGAAGGAGTGAACGGGGTATGCGAAGAGGCCTGGGCCTGCTGCTCGCGGGCGTGCTGGCGCTGATCGGCGCGGTCGTCCCGTCAGGGCCGGCCGCGGCGGCGGTGCCGTCCAACCTGAGCCTGGAGGGGAGCTACGGCAGCGTCGCCAACGGCTGGGACCACGTCGAGCGGTACCTCGACACCACGCCCGGCTTCCGCCAGGAGCAGTACCCGCCGGACGGCCGCGGCGACCAGGACGGGCAACGGCTCACCTTCTTCGGCGGCGTCAAGCAGCCATACTCCGGCCGCTTCCTGCTCTACTCGGCCCCGGGCTGGAACACCGGCGCGCACCAGGTCCCGGTCCTGCTGGTCCACGGCGCCAACGACAACCCGGACCGGGCCTGGGCCAATCCCGGCGAGTCCGGCGGCTACGGCTGCGGCGCCGCCTCCTGCCCGAACACCGGTCTGATGCAGTACCTGGCCGGGCGGGGCTACCGGGTCTTCGCGATCGGTTTCGCGCACAAGCAGGGCGACAACCTGATGCAGGCCCAGGAGGTCGGCGACGCGGTCGCACTGATCCGCGCCAAGCTCGGGGTCCCCCAGGTGGACCTGGTGGGCTGGAGCAAGGGCGAGATGTCGACGCGGGCGTACGTGTCCTCCGTCAAGCCGGCCTGGGGGCGCCCGTACGCGGGCGACGTGCGCAAGCTGATCACCCTCGGCGGACCGAACGGCGGCTACGACTACCCCTTCGCGCACGGGTGGGCGCACGACTTCTCGATCTGGCCGCAGTGCGGTGGCGCGGTCAACGCCCCCTCCCCGCACCTGCACATGACCTGCTACGGCACCTACACCGCGCACCCGGAGTTCTCCTTCACCCCGACGGGCGGCTACGACGACTACCCCGGGCAGCGGCAGATGCTGGCCCGCTGGGACTCGGTCTTCGGCGTCGACCAGACCCAGCAGGACTGGTACACGACCTACTACGGCGGCCAGGGCTTCTACACCGACGGCGGCGGCATCCAGGCCGCGATCGACGCCGGCTCGCTGATCGCCCCGCTGCGCAGGGCCGGGGTGCCCTCCTCGGTGACGGCGTACCTGCTGGCCGGCGGCACGCCCGGCATCCTCGGGATCTTCAACGAGAACCGCGGTCCCAGCGACGGCGTGGTCTTCGTGTCCAGCGCGCTGGACACCACCGGCTTCGGCACCGTCGGCGGCACCGCGCTCATCACCCTCGCCAACCACCTGGAACTCGGCTGGGACGGCGCGGCGAGCGCGCAGGTCGCCGGCTGGCTGAACTGAGGACGTCCCGGATGAGCACCGACAGTACGATCGCCGACCGACTGATCGCCACCGACCGACTGACCGTGAACTACGCCGAGATCGAGGGCCGCACAGGGGAACCCGTGGTCCTGGTGCACGGCAACGTCTCCTCCGGTGTCTTCTGGCACCCGACCATGGCCGAACTCCCCGCCCGCTACCGCCCGCTGGCGCCCGACCTGCGCGGCTTCGGCGGCACCGAACCGCTGCCGGTCGATGCCACCCGGGGCCTGCGCGACCACAGCGAGGACCTGCTCTCCTTCCTGGCGGCGCTGGCCCTCGGCCCGGTGCACCTGGTCGGCTGGAGCATGGGCGGCGGCGTGGTGCTGCAACTGCTGCGCGACCGGCCGGAGCTGGTCCGCTCGCTCACCCTGGTCAACCCGGTCTCCCCGTACGGCTTCGGAGGCACCCGCGGGGCGGACGGACGGCTCAACTCGCCCGACGGCGCGGGTTCCGGCGCGGGCGGCGCGGCCCCGGAGTTCGTCCGGCTGCTGCGGGAGGGCGAACTCGGCGCCGGGTCGCCGTTCGCGCCGCGCTCGGTCCTGGACACCGCCTACGTCAGCCGGCCGTTGGCCGAGCCGGACCGCTACCTGGCCGCGATGCTGGCCACCCGGGTCGGGGAGGACCACTACCCGGGCGACGTCCGCCCGAGCGACACCTGGCCGGGCTTCGGGCCCGGCGACCGAGGGGTGCTCAACTCGCTGGCGCCGACCCACTTCCGGATCGACGACCTGGACCTGGTCGAGCCGAAGCCACCGATCCGGTGGATCCGCGGTTCGGCCGACGTGATCGTCTCCGACACCTCGCTCTTCGACCTGGCCCACCTGGGCGCGCTCGGTGCGGTTCCGGGGTGGCCCGGCGCCGACACCTGCCCGGCACAGCCGATGGTGGCGCAGACCCGCGCCGTCCTGGAGCGCTACGCCGCCGCGGGCGGGCGGGTCGGCGAAACGGTGATCGAGGGAGCGGGGCACAGCGTGCAGCTGGAGCGGCCGAAGGAGTTCCTGGCGGCGCTGGTGGAGACGCTGGACGGCGCGTAGCGGTACGGCGGGCCGGTCGGAGCGGGCCGGTCGGCGTGGGAAGGCGGGCGTGGGAAGGCCGCGGGCGGTCACGGCACGTGACCGCCCGCGGGCGCGGTCCGCGGCCGGCAGCTCGGGGACGCCGTCCAGGCGGCGCGGGCAGTGGGCCGTCGGCGGGTCACGGTGTGCCACCCGACCGAGCGCGCTGCCCTCCGCCGGAGGTGCATGACGCTGCGGAAACGGTGCGACTGGGGGGACGGCGCTCGCGGAGCGACCATGGGAGCCGATGATCCACCGGGCCACCGGCGGGTCCGGGAGGCCCGGCCTGCCGAGTGCGTGCGCGCCGGGAAACCTCACCGCCGGCGCCCCGGACATCCCCGACCACGGGAGCACGTCATGACCGTCGACCAGCAGAGCCGCACCCACGAGCGCCCCGTACCCGTGAGCCCTCCCACCGAGACGCCCGAGTGCGAGGCCTCGACGTGCGCGGGCATCTCGACGCCGGAGTCCGTCGAACTGCACACGGCCTGGCCCGGCTGGATCCCGCTGCTGGTGATCGCCGTCATGGTCGTGTGCTGCGTGGGATTCGCCGTGGGGAGAATCGCGGGGTGGTGACCGCTGGTGCCCCTCGGGCTGCCGGTGCCCTACCGGCGGCGAGCCCGGGGACGGAGCGACCCCGGGCCCCGGAGGCCCCGGCGGGGGACGCGGCACGGACGGTCCGGCTCACAGGCCGGCTCACGGTCCGGCTCACCCGTTCACCCGGCTGAGCCCTGCGTGTCGTGCGGCACGACGACCACGGGCACGTGGGCGTGATGGACGATCTCGGTGCTGGTCGAGCCGAGGGAGAGCCGGCCCCAGCGGCCGGCGCCGCGGGACCCCACCACCAGCAGGCCGGCGTCCTGGCTCGCGTCCAGCAGGACCTCGGCGGGCCGGCCGCGCTCACAGCGCACCTCGACCTCGACGTACGGCTCGCCGACCTGCTGCCGCAGTTCCTCGACCGTGTCCGACACGTCGCGGGCGACGGCTTCCTCCAGGTGCGGCGCGGCCGCGCCGCTCCCGCCCCAGCCGGTCATGGACCGGTCCGCCGCCTCGGCGTGCCGGCCGCCGAAGGCGCAGACGGCCCGCACGCCGACCCCACGGATCTGCGCCTCGCGGAGCGCGAAGAGCACGGCCTTGCGGGCGGGCTCGGAGCCGTCCGTACCGACGACGACCGGACCGGTGGGACCGGATGCGGGAGTGGTGTTCACGGGGACCTCCAGGACGTGCGGCCTGACCGCGGCCCCGCCCGGTCCGGCGGGTTCGGAGGAGACCGGTGCGGGTCGGTCCGCTGCCTTCAACGATCCTCCGTGAACGCTCCGGCGGCACATCCGCCCCCGCCGCGGCCCGCCCGGCGACTCCGGGGCGCCCGCCCGGGGCGCCCGGATTGAGCCGTACGGTCCAGAACGTCGGCCCGTACGGTCCAGCACAGCGGTCCGTCCGGCCCAGGACGGCGGTCCGTCCGGCCCATGACCCGCCGATGGAGCCGGCCCTACGGTGAAGGCGGGGCTTGCGGTCCGGATCCCCCTCGAACGAGATCCCGGACGGTCGTCATGCGAGCCGACGACCTGCTCCACACCAGGACGGGGCCGCGCGGGGGCGCCGCCGTGGTGTCACCGGCGGCGAACTCGACGCCACCACCGCGCCGCCCGCGAAGCGTACGCGTCGCCCCCGATGCCGCACGCGTCGACCCGGAGCCACCGCGTCGCCGGCCCCGGAGCGCCCGGCCTCCCCCGGTTCGGGGGCGTGCCGTCCGCGAGGCCGCCGGCGTCGCACGAGTCCACGACATGAGCCGGTACCGACCCGAACAATCCGCGGAGATGGTCTGACATGACAATCGCATCCGAGACCCCCGTCCTCGACACCCTCGCGGCGATGACCGCCGATTCGATCGAACGCTGTGGCCTGGCCCCCGACACGCTGATCCTCACCCGGATCGCGGCGTTGGTGGCGATGGACGCACCAGCCGTCTCCTACCTCGCCCACCTCGAACCGGCGATGAGCGAACACATGACGGCGGAGCAACTGCAGGACGTGCTGGTCGCGATCGCGCCGATCGTCGGCACCGCACGCGTGATGTCGGCCGCGACCCACATCACGGAGGCACTCGGGATAGCCATCGCGGTGGCCGACGCCGTCGAGAGCCAGGGCGGGATGTGACACGAGCGCACGGAGGGCCGCCCCGGGTGCCCGCCGAGGCCCGGGTGGCGGGGGTCCGGTTCGCGCGGCGACCGGGCCCCCGCCACTGCCGGATCGGCTACGAGTACGAGGGGACGTACGCCTTGCAGTAGTCCCGGAAGTGGTCCTGGCCGGCCCAGTTCAGGATGACGGTGCCGGTGGCAGGGCCGACCACGCCGTCCACGTCGAGCCGGGAGGCGTTCGGCTGCGCGTTGTTGGCCGCCTGCAGCCACTCGACCATGGCGTAGGTGGCCGGACCGAAGGAGCTGTCCAGATCGAGCCTGCCGGGCGCGGACGGCCCCGGGTGCGGAGCGTCGGCGATGAAGTTGAGCATCTGCTGGACGCACCACACCGGGGTCCCGGAGGTGACGTGCCCGTACCCGATGTACGCCGCGTTGGGGTTCGCGCTGGCGGTACCGCCCCCGACGACCAGCGCCATGCCGGCCGCAGCCACTACCAGCGCCGACTTGGCCTTCTTGTTCGGCATTCGATGTCCCCGTTCATGCGTCAGATGATCAACTACGTGCGACGCACAGGCTGACACGCCGGGCGCCGGGCCGAGCGGGAATCGGAAGGATCTCCGGTGTGAGGTGTGCCACCCGGCGGCTCGTCGATCGACCGGGGGCCGATCGTCCGTCAAGGGCCGCTTCGGCTCCGCCCGTTCGGTGGCGGGTGGGGCGCGCGCCGGGGTGGGTGCCACCGGCTGCGCGTGGTCACCGGATCTGCTGTTCGGCCCGGTCGAGCCAGTCCAGGTACCAGCGCGCGAATGTCACGGGCTGCCCCTGTTCGGTGAGGAGGGGGGCCAGGTCGACGTCGTCGACCCGGTCGTCGGACCAGATCCGGCCGCGCTCCGGTCCGCTGATCACCAACCACTGTCGGCCGGCGCAGCCGAGGTGACAGATCGCGATCGCGCCGACGGTGCGCTCCGGGTCCCACAGCACGTCCGCCCACCGCCGGTCCCAGTCCTCGTAGGCCGTGTCGAAGTCCTCCTCGTCGTCGAACTCCTCCTCCTCGGGGCGCTCCCCGGACAGCTTCTCCAGGACCGCCGGGTCGGGGCCCCGCACCGGGAACGGTTCGGCGAGCCGGGACCGGTCGGCCAGGTCGGCGCCGTCGCCGGTCCACCGCCACCCGTCGTCCTCGCGCTGCGCGGGGAAGACCCCGTACGCCGGGCCCGCCCCGCCCGCGCCGACCGTCAGCAGGAACGTGCGGTACTCCTGAGGCAGCCGGACGCCGATCTGCGCCTCCAACTCGGCCAGCTCCGCGGGCGACAGCACCGGGTCCAGCCGGAACCCGTGGCCGGCCGCCCCGAACACGGGACGTGACCCCGCCCCTGATGCGGCGGCCAGCGCCCGTACCCGCTCCCGCACGCCCACCCACACCTGATCGTTCACGGGGCGGAGAGTAGCCCGCGGCTACGACATCGCCGGCGCGGCGGCGGGTACGGGCCGCCGCTGCTCCTCCCGGTGACGCGCGGGGTGGGGCCCGGACGTCGTGGTCCGGGCCGCAGGACCGTCTCCCGTGCGGTGGCGCCGCCGGCCGGGGCCGCCGCCGCTACTTCTGCTTGATCGCGGAGATGTCGAACTCCAGGACGACCTTGTCGCCGACCAGGACACCGCCGCCCTCCAGGGCCGCGTTCCAGGTCACGCCGTAGTCCTTGCGGGAGATGGTGACCGAGCCCTCCAGACCGACCCGGAGGTTGCCGTACGGGTCGACGGCGTTGCCGGTGTACTCGAAGTCGATGGTGACGGAGCGGGTGGTGTCCTTGATGGTGAGGTCGCCGGTGACCCGGTACTCGGAGTCGGAGCGGGCCTCGACCGCGGTGCTGCGGAAGGTGATCTCGGGGAAGGCCGGCGCGTCCAGGAAGTCGTTGGCGCGCAGGTGCTGGTCACGCTGTTCGACGCCGGTGTCGATGCTCTCGGTCTTGATCACCACCTGGCCGGACGAGCGGGACGGGTCCGTGCCGTCGAGGTGGGCGGAGCCTTCGAAGGCGTGGAACGCGCCGCGGACCTTGGTCACCATGGCGTGGCGGGCGACGAAGCCGATCCGGGTGTGGGCGGGGTCGAGGACGTAGTCCCCGGTGAGGTCGGCGAGGCCGCTGGTCGTGGTCAAGGTTCCTCCGTGGGGCCTGGACCCGGGCGGCGGTCCGCCCGGGTCGTTCCCGAGGCACGGTAGGGCGTGCCGGGCGCCCGGCTCGGCCGAACGCGCGGGGCCGCGGAAGAGTGCACTCCGACCGGTGACCCGGCACCGCCACCTCCCCGCCGCCGCCCGCCGCGCCCTGCGTGGCGCGCCCCGGGCCCGGGGCGCCGGTCGCCCTACCGAC
>NZ_JBHWCL010000104.1:0-19395 GCF_042735125.1 Kitasatospora sp. NPDC059599
TTTTTGTGCGGGGGGGTGGGGGGGGGGGGGGGGGCGGGGTGGGGGGGGGGGGGGGTACGGCGACGCCGCCGACACCCGGGGGTGACGGCGGCTTCGGCGGGGGTCAGGCCTTGCGGAGCTGGAAGGCGAGGCCCAGGGACTCGTCGGAGAAGGTCTCGGACTCCCAGTCGGCCGTGCCGGCGGCGAAGTCGGTCGCGAGGACCTCCTCGGCCACGAGGGCACCGTGCTCGGCGATGGCCTCGGCGGTCTCCTCCGTGGTGGCGCGCCAGCGCAGGACGATCCGGTCGGCGACGTCCAGACCGGAGTTCTTGCGCGCCTCCTGGATCTGGCGGATGGCGTCGCGGGCGACGCCGAGGCGCTTGAGCTCCGGGGTGATGGCCAGGTCGAGGGCGACGGTGGCACCGGACTCGTTGGCGACGGCCCAGCCCTCGCGCGGGGTCTCGGTGATGATCACCTCGTCGGGCGAGAGGGTGATCGTCTCGCCGTTCAGCTCGACGCCGGTCTCGCCGCCGGCCCGCAGCTCGGCGGCCAGGCGGGCGGCGTCAGCCGCGGCGACCGCCTTGGCGACGTCCTGCACGCCCTTGCCGAAACGCTTGCCCAGCGCGCGGAAGTTGGCCTTGGCGCTGGTGTCGACCAGCGAGCCCCCGACCTCCGAGAGCGACTCCAGGGCGGAGACGTTGAGCTCCTCGGCGATCTGCGCGCGCAGGTCGGCAGGCAGCTCCTCCCAGCCCTGGGCGGCGACCAGCGCGCGGGAGAGCGGCTGACGGGTCTTGACGCCGGATTCGGCGCGGGTGGCCCGGCCCAGCTCCACCAGGCGGCGGACCAGCGCCATGTGCCGGGAGAGGTCGGTGTCGATCAGCGACTCGTCCGCCTGCGGCCAGGTGGCCAGGTGGACCGAGGCCGGGGCGTCCGGGACGACCGGGACGACCAGGTCCTGCCAGACCCGTTCGGTGATGAACGGGGTGAGCGGGGCCATCAGGCGGGTGACCGTCTCGAGCGCCTCGTGCAGGGTCGCCAGCGCGGCGGCGTCGCCCTGCCAGAAGCGGCGGCGGCCGCGGCGGACGTACCAGTTGGACAGGTCGTCGACGAAGCCGGAGAGCAGCTTGCCGGCGCGCTGGGTGTCGTACGCCTCGAAGGCCGCGTCGACCTCGCGGACCAGGGTGTTCAGCTCGGAGAGCACCCAGCGGTCCAGCTGCGGGCGGTCGGCCGGTGCCGGGTCCGCCGCGGACGGGGCCCAGCCGGACGTGCGGGCGTACAGGGCCTGGAAGGCGACGGTGTTCCAGTAGGTGAGGAGGGTCTTGCGGACCACCTCCTGGATGGTGCCGTGGCCGACCCGGCGGGCCGACCAGGGCGAGCCGCCGGCCGCCATGAACCAGCGGACGGCGTCGGCGCCGTGCTGGTCCATCAGCGGGATCGGCTGCAGGATGTTGCCCAGGTGCTTGGACATCTTGCGGCCGTCCTCGGCCAGGATGTGGCCCAGGCAGACGACGTTCTCGTAGCTGTTCTTGTCGAACACCAGGGTGCCGACCGCCATCAGCGTGTAGAACCAGCCGCGGGTCTGGTCGATCGCCTCGGAGATGAACTGCGCCGGGTAGCGCTTCTCGAACAGCTCCTTGTTCCGGTACGGGTAGCCGTACTGGGCGAAGGGCATCGAGCCCGAGTCGTACCAGGCGTCGATGACCTCCGGCACGCGGGTGGCGGTGCCGCCGCAGTCGCGGCAGTCGAAGGTGACGTCGTCGATGTACGGGCGGTGCGGGTCCAGGTCGCCCTGGTCGGTGCCGGTGAGCTCGGACAGCTCGGCCAGCGAGCCGACGCAGGTGAGGTGGCCCTCCTCGCAGCGCCAGATCGGCAGCGGGGTGCCCCAGTAGCGGTTGCGGCTGAGCGCCCAGTCGATGTTGTTGTTCAGCCAGTCGCCGAAGCGGCCGTGCTTGACCGTCCCGGGGAACCAGTTGGTGGCCTCGTTCTCGCGGATCAGCGCGTCCTTGACGGCGGTGGTCCGGATGTACCAGGACGGCTGCGCGTAGTAGAGCAGCGCGGTGTGGCAGCGCCAGCAGTGCGGGTAGCTGTGCTCGTACGGCAGGTGGCGGAAGAGCAGGCCGCGCTCCTTGAGGTCCGCGACCAGGGCCTCGTCGGCCTTCTTGAAGAACTGGCCGCCGACCAGCGGGACCTCGGGGGCGAAGGTGCCGTCGGCGAGCACGGGGTTGACCACCGGCAGGCCGTACTTGCGGCAGGTCGCGAGGTCGTCCGCGCCGAAGGCGGGGGACTGGTGGACGATGCCGGTGCCGTCCTCGGTGGTGACGTAGTCGGCGTTGAGGACGTAGTGCGCGTCCTCGATCTCGACCAGGTCGAAGGGGCGGCGGTAGGCCCAGCGCTCCATCTCGGCGCCGGTGAAGGACTCGCCGGTGGTCTCCCAGCCCTCGCCGAGCGCCTTGCCGAGCAGCGGCTCGGCGACGACCAGCTGCTCGTTGCCGTCGGTGGCCACGACGTAGGTGACCCCGGGGTGGACGGCGGCGGCGGTGTTGGAGACCAGGGTCCACGGGGTGGTCGTCCAGACCAGCAGCGCGGCCCGGCCGGCCAGCGGGCCGCCGGTCAGCGGGAAGCGGACGAAGACCGAGGGGTCGACCACGGTCTCGTAGCCCTGGGCCAGCTCGTGGTCGGACAGGCCGGTGCCGCAGCGCGGGCACCAGGGGGCGACCCGGTGGTCCTGGACCAGCAGGCCCTTGTCGAAGATCTGCTTGAGCGACCACCAGACGGACTGGACGTAGGACGGGTCCATCGTCCGGTAGGCCTCGTCGAGGTCGACCCAGTACCCCATGCGGGTGGTCAGCTCGGCGAAGGCGTCGGTGTGGCGGGTCACCGAGTCGCGGCACTTGGCGTTGAACTCGGCGATGCCGTACGCCTCGATGTCCTGCTTGCCGGAGAAGCCGAGCTCCTTCTCGACGGCGAGCTCCACCGGGAGGCCGTGGCAGTCCCAGCCGGCCTTGCGGGCGACGTGGTAGCCCTTCATCGTCCGGTAGCGGGGGAAGACGTCCTTGAAGACGCGGGCCTCGATGTGGTGGGCGCCGGGCATGCCGTTGGCGGTCGGCGGGCCCTCGTAGAACACCCACTCGGGGCGGCCCTCGGACTGCTCCAGGCTGCGCTGGAAGATCTTGTTGTCCTGCCAGAACGACAGGATCCGGTGTTCCAGGGCAGGCAGGTCCACCTGCGCCGGGACGGGGTGATAGAGGGCCGCGCGCAGCCCGTCGTCGGAAGGGTTGTCGTGGGTGACGGGTCGGGAGCTCATCGCGGGCGTCTACCTCCGGCGGATGCTGGGACTGGATCCTCCGGAGGGACGAGACGGCCTGGCCGCCCCGCGGTACCACCCTCCTTGGCCGCGGTGCTGCGTTGCGGCCCTCTTGTTTGGGCTTGCTGCCGGTTCTAGTGGACCGCTGCGGGCTTCGCGGCGGCCGTTCTTCCGGCGGCTCCGGGGTGATCTTCCCGCCGTGCACGCCCCCGGGCTCACACCGTCCCCGGGTCGCTGGTGGCTGCGTACGTCGGTACTCGTCCCATCTGCGCCTTGCAGGGTCAGTGTATCGGCCGGGCGAGTCCGTTTGTCCAAACCGTTTCGGGCGGGCGGGGCCCGGGGAGGGCGGCGGGGCTGGTCAGGGCGGTCGTCGGGGTGGTGGTTAGGAGGGGGTGAGGTGGGCACAACCCTGTCAGCGCGCGGGGCGTGGCGGTTGGGGCGGCTGCCTGGGTGGGATCGTTGTGAGGTGCCGGTATGTCATGTTGTGACCGGTTTTGATCGGGATTATCGTTCCGGCACTGGGAGCCGCCGGGAACCGGCGGCTCGATTCGTTCGTAGATGGGGTCGAAGCCATGGCTGAGAAGGGAACCGGCGCGGGTACCGCCACCAAGCGGGCACGCAAGGCCGTGGCGGTCGATCCAGGGGAGGGGACCGTGACCACTACCGCACCGAAGAGCAGCACCGACACCGTCACGCCGCGCGGGGCCGAGTCGGTGGACCCGGCCACGCTGCCGGTCAGGCCCGGCGAGGACCCGTGGACCACCGAGGAGGTCCACGAGCTGCACAACGAGCTGATCAGCGAGCTGGACAGGCTGCAGAACGAGATCGACGCCGCCGAGGCGGCCATCTCCGGCCTGATGCGCGACTCCAACGACGGGGCCGGCGACGACCAGGTGGACGCCGGGACGAAGAACATCTCGCGGGAGAGCGAGCTGGCGCTGGCCAACAACGCGCGCGACAGCCTCGCCCAGACCCAGCGCGCCCTGGACCGGCTGGAGGGCGTCGGCTTCGGCACCTGCGAGTCCTGCGGGCAGGCCATCGGCAAGGCCCGGATGCAGGCCTTCCCGCGGGCGACGCTCTGCGTGCAGTGCAAGGCCAAGCAGGAACGCCGCTGAGGCGGCCGCCGAACCGGGCGGCCGGAGCGACGCGGGGGGTCGGGCTTGCCGTACGCTCGACCCCGTAACGTCGCCTGACGCGTCCGCGCCCGTGGACGCGTCCAGGTCGTCACCGGCCCACCACCCTCCCCCTCCTACGGCCGGGGGAGCTCCATCGGCAGCGGAGCGGATCATCAGTACGCAAGGTTCCCCCCAGACCCGGGACGACGCCGTCCCGTCCCCCGGCGATGCCGTGGAGGTGCCCGTGGCCGAGCCGTCCGAGGCGGCGTCCGTGGACGAACCCGCGGTCGCGGAGAAGCCCAGGGGTCCGCGGCGGATCGGGGTGCTGCTGGTCATCGCGCTGCTGGCGTTCCTGATCGACCTCGGCAGCAAGCTGCTGGTCGTCGCGAAGCTGGAGAACCACGCGGCGATCAAGGTGATCGGGGACGTCGTCACCTTCCAGGTGATCCGCAACTCCGGGGCGGCCTTCGGGATGGGGCAGGCGCTGACCGTCGTCTTCACGATGATCGCCTCCGCCGTCATCGTGGTGATCTGGCGGATCGCCCGCCGGCTGTACAGCCTCCCGTGGGCGATCGCCCTCGGGCTGCTGCTCGGCGGGGCGCTCGGCAACCTCACCGACCGGCTGTTCCGCGCACCGGGCGTCTTCCGCGGGCACGTCGTGGACTTCATCTCCGTCCAGCACTTCGCGGTCTTCAACCTCGCGGACTCGGCGATCGTCTGCGGCGGGATCCTGGTCGTCCTGCTCTCCTTCCGGGGCAGCAACCCGGACGGGACCGTCCACCAGCAGGGCGGCAAGGGGGCGTAGCCCCGGCGGCGGGAACGCGGCGCGCGGGAGCGGGCCGTGTTTCCGGCATACTCGTACGGGTGAGTACCGCAGCGCAGATCCGCAGCCTCCCCGTTCCCGACGGCCTGGAGGGCGAGCGTCTCGACGCCGCCCTGTCCCGGATGTTCGGCTTCTCCCGGACCAAGGCCGCCGAACTGGCCGCCGACGGCAAGGTGACGCTCGACGGCGCCATGGCCGGAAAGTCGGACCGGGTGACCGGCGGTTCCTGGCTGGAGGTCGAGATCCCCGCTCCGGCCGCCCCGGTCCAGATCGTCGCCGAGCACGTCGAGGGCATGCGGATCGTCCACGACGACGAGGACATCGTGCTGATCGACAAGCCGGTCGGCGTCGCCGCGCACCCCAGCCCGGGCTGGACCGGCCCCACCGTGATCGGCGGGCTCGCCGCGGCCGGGTACCGGATCTCCACCTCCGGCGCGGCCGAGCGCCAGGGCATCGTGCACCGGCTGGACGTCGGCACCTCCGGCCTGATGGTCGTCGCCAAGTCCGAGCGCGCCTACACCGACCTCAAGCGGCAGTTCCACGACCGGATCACCGACAAGCGCTACCACACGCTGGTCCAGGGCCACCCGGACCCGATGAGCGGCACGGTGGACGCCCCCATCGGACGCCACCCCAGCTCGGACTGGAAGTGGGCGGTGACCCGAGAGGGCAAGCCGTCCGTCACCCACTACGACCTGATCGAGGCGTACCGGGCCGCGTCGCTGCTGGCGATCAAGCTGGAGACCGGGCGCACCCACCAGATCCGCGTCCACATGTCCGCGCTGCGGCACCCCTGCGTGGGCGACCTGACGTACGGCGCCGACCCGACGCTGGCCAAGCGGCTCGGGCTGACCCGGCAGTGGCTGCACGCGGTGTCGCTCGGGTTCGAGCACCCGGCGGACGGGCAGTGGGTCGAGTTCTCCAGCGAGTACCCGGCGGACCTCCAGAAGGCGCTGGACGTCATCGCGGCGGAGAGCTGAGATGAGTGCCGACCCGGGGGCCGGCGTGAGCGCGGGCCCGGGCGTCGCGGTCAGGATCGCCGAGGGCGAGGCCGACCTGGCGCTGGTGCGGGCCGTACGGCGTGAGGTCTTCGTCGTCGAGCAGAACGTGCCGGAGGAGCTGGAGTACGACGAGTACGACCGGACCTCGGTGCACCTGCTGGCGGTGGGTGCCGACGGGGCCGCGCTCGGGACCGGGCGGCTGATCTTCGGCGACCAGGCGCGGGAGCTGACCGGGGGCGTCGAGGGACGGGTGCTGCTCGGGCGGCTCGCGGTGCTGCCGGCGGCCCGGGGGACCGGGCTGGGCGCCGAGCTCGTGCGGGCGATCGAGGCCGCGGGGGCCGAGCGCGGGGCTTCCGAGGTGGAGCTGCACGCGCAGGTGCAGGCGCTCGGGTTCTACGAGCGGCTGGGGTACCTGGCGGAGGGACCGGAGTACGACGACGCCGGGATCGCGCACCGGACGATGACGCGGGTCCTGTAGGCATCCGGGGCCGGGCCCTTCGGGCGGCCCCCTGCTTCGCGCGGTTCCCCGCACCCCGCCCGGGGTGCGGGGAACTCGCCGTTCCGGGCACGGGCCCGGGGTGGGATCAGGTGTCGGTGGTGCGGAGGCGGGGCAGGGCCCGGGGGTGCTCGTCGCGCAGGTGGGCGACGAGCTGCTCGCGGACGTCGAAGCGGAGCTGGGCGGCGTCGTCGGGGCTGCGGGCGGTCATGGTGGCGCGGACGACGATGGTGCTGGGGGTGGTGTCGGTGACGTGGAGCGCCCATTCGACGCCGTCCCACAGCGGGTGCCGGTCGAGGACGGCCCGCAGGGCCGTGCGCAGCTCATCCACCGGGGTGCAGTGGTCGAGGTGGAGCAGGACGGCGGCGAGCAGACCCGGGTCGCGGCGGGTCCAGTTCTCGAAGGGCTTGTTGACGAAGTAGGAGACCGGGACGACCAGCCGACGGTAGTCCCAGAGGCGGACCACCAGGTAGGAGAGGGTGATCTCCTCGACCGTCCCCTGCTGGCCGTCCACCACCACGGTGTCGCCGATCCGGACGGTGTCGCCGAAGGCGATCTGCAGGCCGGCGAAGAAGTTGCCGAGGGTGCTCTGGGCGGCGATGCCGGCCACGATGCCGATGATGCCCGCCGAGGCGAGCAGGCCGGCGCCGATGGTGCGCATGGCGGAGAAGGTCAGCAGCATCACGGCGACGGTGACCACGACGACCACCGCGCTGAGCACCCGGCGCAGCATGCTGATCTGGGTGTGCACCCGCTGGCGGCGGGCCGGATCCTCGGTGCGGGTCTCGTAGCGGCTGAGCAGGGCCTCCAGGGCGGCGGCCACCACGCGGACGGTCAGCCAGCCGAAGGAGGCGAGCAGCAACAGCAGGAGCAGGTGCTGCGCACCCTCCTCCTCGGGCGCCGGGACGAGCTGCCGGAGCGGCTCGGTGGCGAGCAGCAGGGCCGAGGCGACGACGAGCTGGAGCGGGACCCGGCAGCGGCGGAGCAGCGCCCAGACCGGCGCCCCGGGGCGGCGGGCGGCGACCCGCTGGAGGGACTGGTCGACGATCCAGCCGATCGCCAGGGTGGCGGCGACGGTGGCGAGCAGCGAGATCAGCGGCCGGAGCATGGGCCGTACGATACTCGGGCGCAGTGGGGCGAACCGGGCGAAAAGGTGTGGCGGATCGGAGGGGGGCCTCGTCGGGTGCGGGTGGCCTTATCGGGTGCCTACCCGGACGGCGGATACGATCAGCGGCCATGGAGTTCGGTGGGGCATGGCGCCGTTGGCGCGGCCGGGGTACGACGGTCGGACGCAGGGTGCTGGCCGGTGCGGTGGCGCTGGTCGCGGTGGCCGGGATCGGCACCGTGGCGACGGCGTCCGGCGGTGAGCAGGCGGTCCACGAGGAGGACCGTTTCCTCGGCATGCCGGAGACGCCCGGCAGCACGCAGCAGGTCCAGCTGGACACCTCGTTCTTCACCGCCGGCAGCGGGCCGCGGCCCGCGGTGCTGCTCGCGCACGGCTTCGGCGGTTCCAAGGAGGGCGAGCGCGAGCGCGCCCGGCAGCTCGCCCGGCAGGGCTACGCGGTGCTGACCTGGTCGGCCCGCGGGTTCGGGCGCTCGGGCGGCAAGATCGGCCTCAACGCGCCCGACCGCGAGGTCGAGGACGTCCGCCACCTGGTGGACTGGCTGGCCCAGCGGCCCGAGGTGCAGCTCGACGGGCCCGGCGACCCGAAGGTCGGCATCACCGGAGCCTCCTACGGCGGGGCGATCTCGCTGCTGGCCTCCGCCTACGACCACCGGATCGACGCCGTGGCGACCCAGATCACCTGGTGGAACCTGGCCGACGCGCTGTTCCCGCAGGGCGTGCAGGGCTCGGACGCCGTGGACGGCGTGTTCAAGAAGCTGTGGGCCGGGATCTTCTTCACCACCGGCTCGGCAGCCCCCGGTTCGGCGGGCGGTCTCGGGCCGTCCGGCGGTGCGCCGCGCGAAGGCGGCGAGGCGAAGCCGGTGGGGGACGGGCAGGTCGGGTGCGGGCGGTTCCTGGAGTCGCTCTGCCAGATGTACGACCGGGTCGCGACCGCCGGGCACGCCGATCCGGAAGCCGTCGCGCTGCTCGACCGCTCCAGCCCGTCCTCGGTGGCGGCGCAGCTCAAGGCGCCCACGCTGGTGGTGCAGGGGCAGCAGGACTCGCTGTTCCCGCTCGACCAGGGCGACCGGATCGCGCAGGCGGTCGCCGCGAACGGCGCTCCGGTGGCCGTGGACTGGTTCGCGGGCGGGCACGACGGCGGGACGGACACCAGCGCCCGGGTCGACGACCGGGTGACGGCCTGGTTCGACCACTACCTGAGGGGCCGCGGGAGCGACACCGGGGCGGCGTTCCGCGTGACCCGGACCGGCGGAGTGGACTCGACCGGCTTCCAGGCCGTGCTGCGCGGGGCCACCGCGGAGCGGTACCCGGGGCTCGGCGGGACCGGTTCGCGCTCCGTCGAGCTGACCGGCGGGGAGAAGACCGTCGCCAATCCGCCCGGCGGGGCGCCGCCCGGGATCTCGACGCTGCCGGGCATCGGCGCGCTCAGCCAGGCGGCCTCGCTGGGCGCCGGACTGTCGCTGGACTTCCCCGGGCAGAACGCCGCCTTCGACTCCGCGCCGCTGGACTCGCCGCTGCACCTGACCGGGCAGCCGACCGTGCCGGTGCGGGTCACGTCGGACCGGCCGGACGCGGTGCTGTTCGCGAAGCTGTACGACGTCGGACCGGACGGCAAGTCGGTGCTGCCGCAGCAGCTCGCCGCGCCGCTGCGGGTCACCGGCGCGGACGCGGGGCGGACCGTCACCGTGGCGCTGCCGACCGTGGACCACACCTTCCCGGCCGGACACCGGGTGCGGCTGGTGCTGGCGAGCACCGACCTCGCGTACGCCTCGCCCGTCGAGCCGGCGACCTACCGGGTCGCGCCGGCCGGGCCGGTCACCGTGCCGACCGTCGAGGGACTGGTCACCGAGGCGGCGCCGCTGCCCGCGCGGACCTGGCTGCTGCCGGTGGCCGCCGCCGTGGTGGCCGCCGGCCTGGTGCTGGTGCCGCGGCTGCGGCGCCGGCGGGCGGCCGGTGGGCCGGACTTCGATCCTGAGCTGGCCGCGGTGCCGCTGCGGATCAGCGGGCTGAGCAAGCGCTACAAGGGCTCCCAGGACCGCTACGCCGTCCGGGAGTTGGGCTTCCGGGTGGAGCAGGGGCAGGTGCTCGGGCTGCTCGGGCCGAACGGCGCGGGCAAGACCACCACGCTGCGGATGCTGATGGGGTTGATCCGGCCGGACGCCGGGGAGATCCGGATCTTCGGGCACCTGGTGCGGCCCGGTGCGCCGGTGCTGTCGCGGGTCGGGGCCTTCGTGGAGGGCGCGGGCTTCCTGCCGCACCTCACCGGACGCGCTAACCTGCGGCTGTACTGGCAGGCGACCGGGCGGCCGGAGGCCGACGCGTGCTTCGACGAGGCACTGGCCATCGCGGGGCTCGGCGAGGCACTGGACCGCGCCGTGCGGACGTACTCGCAGGGCATGCGGCAGCGGCTTGCCATCGCCCAGGCCATGCTCGGGATGCCGGACCTGCTGATCCTGGACGAGCCGACCAACGGGCTGGACCCGCCGCAGATCCGCGAGATGCGCGAGGTGATGATCCGGTACGCGGCCGGCGGGCGGACCGTGATCGTGTCGAGCCACCTGCTGTCCGAGGTCGAGCAGAGCTGCACGGACCTGGTCGTGATGGACCGCGGTCAGCTGGTGACGGCGGGCCCGGTCGGCGAGATCGTGGGCGCCGGAGAACTGCTGATGATCGGCGTCGCCGCCCCCTACGACCCGCAGGCGGCGGCCGAGAAGGTGGCCGCGCTGGCCGGTGTCGCCTCGGCGGAGGCCGTCGAGGGCGGGCTGCTGGTGCGGCTGGACGGACAGGCGGCGAGCGAGCTGCTCGCGGAGCTGGTGCGGCTGGGGGTGCCGGTGGAGAGCGCCGGGCCGCAGCGGCGGTTGGAGGACGCGTTCCTGTCGTTGATCGGAGGTGGTGCGGAGTGAGTTCGGTCTCTGAGGTCTCCGCAGTTTCGGCGGACCACGCGGAGGGCTACCGGGCGAGCCGGACGCTGCCGCTGCGGGTGGAGGCGATGCGGCAACTGCGCCGCCGCCGCACCCTGGTGATCGGCGCGGTGCTCGCCGCCATGCCGTTCGTCATCCTGGCCGCCTTCCAGATCGGCGGCACCCCCGGCCGACCGGACCGGACCACCTTCATCGACCTGGCCACCGCCTCGGGGGCCAACTTCGCGGTCACCATGCTGTTCGTCGGCACCGGCTTCATGCTGGTGATCCCCGTCGCGCTGTTCTGCGGGGACACCGTCGCCTCCGAGGCCAGTTGGTCCTCGCTGCGCTACCTGCTGGCCGCGCCGGTGCCCCGGGCACGGCTGCTGGCACGCAAGTTCGCGGTCGGGCTGGCGTTCTCGGCGGTCGCGGTGGTCATGCTGCCCGCGATCGGACTGCTCGTCGGGACGGCCGCCTACGGATGGGGTGACCTCAAACTGCCCGCCGGCGCCAGCCTGCCGGCCGGGGAGGCACTGCCCCGGATCGCGATCGCGGTGGCCTTCGTCCTCCTCAGCGAGATCGTGATCGCGGCCCTCGCATTCTGGCTGTCCACGGCGACGGACGCGCCGCTCGGCGCGGTGGGCGGCGCGGTGTTCGTGTCGATCATCACCGGGGTGCTGGACGCCGTCACCGCGCTCGGCGACCTGCGGGAATGGCTGCCGGCGCACTGGCAGTACGCCTGGGCCGACGCGCTGCAGCCGCAGCTCGAATGGGGAGGCATGGTGCAGGGCGTCTCGCTGTCGCTCTCGTACGCGGCGGTGCTGCTGGCGTTGGCGTTCCGGGGGTTCGCGCGCAAGGACGTGGTGTCGTAGCGCGGCCGCGGTGGTGTCGCCGGGGCCGGCGGGCGATGGGGGATCATGGGTGGGTAGCTGACCCCCGCAGGTGAAGGACCCGAACCGTGGCCCAGATCGTCCTCTTCCACTCCGCCTACGGGCTGCGCCCCGCCGTGCGGGCCGCCGCCGAGCGGCTGCGCGCCGCCGGGCACACCGTGCACACGCCGGACCTGTTCGAAGGCCGGACCTTCGACTCGATCGAGGACGGGCAGGCGTACCAGGAGGAAGTCGGCGGCAGCGAGGAGATGCTGCGCCGGGCGGTGACCGCGGCCGCGCCGCTGTCCGAGGGCGGGCTGGTGTACGCGGGCTTCTCGCTCGGCGGCGCGATCGCGCAGAACCTGGCGCTGGCCGACGAGAAGGCGCGGGCCCTGCTGCTCCTGCACGGCACCTCGGACCTGCGCGAGGACGCCGCCACGTCGATCCCCGTGCAACTGCACATCGCGGAGCCGGACCCGTTCGAGCCGGAGGACTGGCTGAACGCCTGGTACCTGCGGATGCGGCGGGCCGGGGCCGAGGTCGAGGTGCACCGCTACCGGGGCGCCGGGCACCTGTTCACCGACCCGGAGCTGCCGGACCACGACGCGCAGGCGGCGGAACGGGCCTGGGCGGCGTCGCTGGACTTCCTGGCGGAGGTGGACGGGCAGGAGGACTGACGGCGCCGCGGCCGCCGGCTGTTCGGTCGGCGGGTCGGCGGGTCGGCGGGTCGGCGGGTCCGCGGGTGGCCGGCGGCAAAAGTGGTGGTCCCTCCGTGTACGCCGGAGGTACGGTGACGGCCGTTTCGGTCGGAGCACAGGGGGTTGCCGTGGATTCAGCGGGGCGTGTCGACAGGTCGCGCGGTCGGGTGTTCGGTGAGGCGGCGGAACTGTACGACGCCGCCCGGCCCGGGTACGCCGACGGGCTGGTGACCGAGGTGCTGGCGTACGCGTGGCTGTCGCCCGCGGGGTCGGGGGAGCCCACGGGGTCGGCGGAGCCCACGGGGTCGGGGGAGCGCGCGGTGGTGGAGATCGGCGCGGGGACCGGTAAGGCCTCCGTGCTCTTCGCCGAGCGCGGGGTGCCGCTGGTCTGCGTCGAGCCGGACCCGCGGATGGCGGAGGTGCTGCGGCGCAACACCTCGGGGTACCCGCGGGTGCGGGTCGAGACCGGCGGTTTCGAGGAGTGGTCGGCGCAGGGGCGGACGTTCGGGCTGCTGTTCGCCGCCACCTCCTGGCACTGGCTCGACCCGGCGCGGCGCTGGGACCTGGTGCACGACGCGCTCGAACCGGGCGGCGCCGTCGCGCTGTTCTGGAACCCGCACGGGGTGGTGGACGACGGGCTGTACGAGGAACTCGGCGCGATCGACCGGCGCTACGGCGTGGAGGGCTCGCCGCACTGCCGGCGGGCCGCCTACTACGGGGACGTGCCGGGCAACGGGGAGCCGTTCTGGCCGGAGGCCGAGTGCCGGGCGGACGGCCGGTTCGCGGACCCGCGGGGCGTCCGGTTCCGCGAGGAGGTCCGGTACGGGACCGAGCGCTACCTGGACTTCCTGGCTTCGGTCTCCAGCTACCGGGTGCTGCCGGAGGAGCGCCGGGCCGGGGCGCTGGCGGAGACGGGCCTGGTGCTGGACGCGCGGGGCGGGGGGATCGAGATGCTGCACGTGAGTGATCTGTTCCTCGCGCGGAGGGCGGCGTAGGGGCCGGCCCGAGGACGGGCAGGGGGAGGGCCGGGTCGGGGCGGAAGCCCCGGTTCGGCCCCCGGCGTTTCCGGGACCCGGTGCCGCCGGGGCGGGTGTGACCGGCGGGGCTCCGGGCGACCCACGGTGCGGATGTGATGGACCGTCAGGGCGGCGTCCGGGGGCGGCGGAAGTGCCGGTACGGCGCCGGTTGCGGGGCGGAAGGACTGTTTCCGGACAGCTACCCTCAGTGATCGACGGGATGGTGGTCCAGACCTCTTGTCGGGCACGTGCCACCCTGCCAGCAGGGATGATCGAACTACGAACTGTTGTTAACCGGGCGGCCGTCCCGGCGTCACGGTCCGGCGGGCCGTCAGGATGACCGGATTCCCCACGGCGTCGTTGATCTCCCGGGAAACCTCTCCATAGAGTCACGGTGCACTCCGACCTCACCAGCTGTCCAAATCCGTGGAAATGCCGTCGAGCCATTTCCCGTGACTCAAGCATTGGAGAGCGGCACATGCTTGTTCTCGGAATCACCAACAACGACCTGGCCGGCGCCTGCCTGGTTCAGGGCGGAACGGTCGTCGCGGCCGTCAGCGAGGAACGCTTCTCCCGGGTCAAGGACCACAAGGCCTGGCCGGAGCAGTCGATCGACTACGTCCTGAAGGAGGCCGGGGTCACCCTTTCCGATGTCGACCGGGTGGCCTACGGATGGCAGGCGGGATTCAGCGCCGAAAAGCACCTGCTGCTTTACGTGGACCGTATTTCGGAGGAAGCCCGGCTGCGCCCCGAGGCGCTTCCGCACCTCCGCAAGCGGATATCCGACGAAATTCTGAACGACCGCGAGAAGCGCGGCGAGTTCGACGCCTTCATCGAGGAGAACGGGCTTCGCGGCAAGGTGGTTCACGTCGACCACCACGAGTCGCACGGCTTGGGCGCCTTCCTCTGCTCCCCGTTCGACGACGCCCTCGTGGTCACCTGTGACGGCCGCGGGGACTTCCAGTCCCTGACCGTCACGCACTACTTCCCCGGCGGCGAGGAGGTGCTCCAGCGCGAGACCTCGATCGACAGCCTGGGCTACTTCTACGGCCGGATCACCAAGCTGCTCGGCTTCCGGCCCAACCGCCACGAGGGCAAGATCACCGGCCTCGCCGCCAACGGCGACCCGGAGAAGCTCCTCCCGCTGATGCGGCGGATGATCGACGTCGAGGAGAACGGGGCGATCCGCGCCCGCTGCGGAGACTGGTACCAGCCGTCCTACGAGGGCTACTCCGAGGCGCTGCTCGCCGAGATCGCCACCCACGAGCCGGCCGACGTCGCGGCGGCGGCCCAGCGGCACGTGGAGGACCTGCTGACCGCCGTCGTGGCGCAGCACATCGGCCGGGTGGCCGGCGGCAACGTCTGCCTGTCCGGCGGCGTGTTCGCCAACGTCAAGCTCAACCAGCGGATCTTCGAGACCGCGGGCGTGCGGAACATCTACGTGCTGCCGCCGATGGGCGACGGCGGGCTGCCGCTGCAGACCGCCGTGATCGTGGCCCACCGGGAGACCGGCGAGCGCCCGCGGGTGCCCTCGATGGCCCTCGGGCCGGACGCCGCGATCTCCGAGGGCCGGCTGGAGGAGGTCCTGCGGGACTACCCCGAGCTGCGCTACCGGCGGATCGGCGAGGACATGCGGGAGGTCCTGCTGGCCGCGCTGGAGGCGGACCAGGTCATCGGCACCTACCGGGGCCGGATGGAGTTCGGCCCGCGCGCGCTCGGCCGGCGCAGCGTCATCTACGGCACCGCCGACGTGACGATGAACGACTGGCTCAACAAGCGCCTGAACCGCACCGAGTTCATGCCCTTCGCGCCGATCACCGCCGAGGACCTGGCGCCCGACTGCTACGTGGGCTGGGAGCCGGAGCAGCCCTCGGCGCTGTTCATGACCATCACCTACGACTGCCACGAGCCGTTCGCCAAGGCCTGCCCGGCGGTCGTGCACGTCGACAACACCGCGCGCCCGCAGATCGTCCGGGCCCAGGACGACCCGTTCCTGCACGGCCTGCTGATGGCCTGGTACGACCGCAGCGGCCAGGCGGCGCTGGTGAACACCTCGTTCAACAAGCACGAGGAGCCGATCGTCGGGTCGCACCGCGACGCGCTGGACCCGCTGGCCGACGAGGTGATCGACCTGCTCCTGGTCGACGACGTGTACCTGGTCTGGAAGGACACCGCCGACAGCTACATGGCGCGGCAGGCCGCCTAGGGCTTGTCCGAGCCGGAGGCAGGGTCGGGCGGTCCACCCGTGAGGTCTAGTCCAGTTGACCGTCCGGCCCCGTCGGATGTGAACTATCGTCAGATCGTATGGCGCAAGCGCCGAGTGAGGAGACCGATGCAGCCGCAAGCCGGAACGCGGTACGAGGTCGAGGCCGTCGTCTTCGACATGGACGGGGTCCTGATCGACTCCAGGCCCGTGATCGAGGAGGCGTGGCGGTCGGTGGCCCGGCGCCACGGCCGGGTGCTGGCCGACCCGGAGGTCGAGGAGTACGTCCACGGCCGCACCGGCGACCAGACGGTGCGGCTGATCTTCCCGGACCACTCGGACGCCGACCGGAAGTCGATCTGGGCCGAGGTGGACACCGTCGAGGAGGAGGCGCCGTACCGGGCCGTCCCCGGCGCGGACGGACTCGCCACCCGGCTCCGGGACGCCGGTGTGCCGGTCGGCCTGGCCACCAGCAGCTGGACCCGGAAGATCGACAACGCGCTGGGCGGGCTCGGTCTGCTCGACGTCTTCCGGGTGCGGGTCACCCGGGACGACGTCGAGCGCGGCAAGCCGCACCCGGACCCGTACCTGGCGGCCTGCCGGGGCCTCGGCATCCGGCCGCAGCGCGCGCTGGTCTTCGAGGACTCGGTCAGCGGGGTGCGCTCCGCGGTCACCGCGGGGGCGGTGTGCGTCGGGATCGGCGGGCCGGCCCTGGTCGAGGCCGGCGCGGTGGTCGCCGTCGCGGACTTCACGGCGCTGGTGGTGGGCGGGACGGCCGAGGAGGCCGGGACGATCACGCTGACCGACCCGGACGGGCGGGTCACCGTGGCGCTCGTGCGCGGGCCCGTCGGTGGCTGAGGCGGGCCGGGCCGCGTCGAACCGGGCGCTGGTGGACTCCGCGCCGGGAGCGCCGGCCGGGGCGGGGACGCCGGCGGGGACATCGGCGGGGACGGGGACGTCGGCCGGAGCGGAGGCGCCGGCGGGACCCGGGGCGCCGGTGATGGCCCGGTCGGCAGCGGTGTCGGCGTTCTGCGTCTTCCTCGTCCTGGGCGTGCTCACCGCCTCGCTCGGCGCCTCGCTGCCCTTCCTGCGGGAGCGGTTCGGCGCGGAGCACGAGGTCGGGCGGGTGGTCTCCGCGTACAACCTCGGCGCGCTCGCGGCCACCGTCTGCATCGGGCTGCTCGGACGGCGGCTGAACGTCCGGGCGGCTCCGCCCGTCCTGCTCGCGGTCTTCGCGGCGGGCGCGGCCGGGATGGCGGCCAGCCCCGGCTGGACTGCCTACCTCGGCTGCGCCGCCGTCACCGGCATCGGGTACGGCGGGCTGGCGCTCACCCTCAACACGGCGTTCGCGCGCGGGTTCGCCGGGAACAGCGTGGTGATGGTCAACCGGCTGAACGCGGTCTTCGGGATCGGCGCGATGCTGGGCCCGCTGGCCGCGGGGGCCGTCGGGCACACGGACATCCGGCTGCTGGCGCTGGCGGCGGCGGTGTGCGCGCTGCCGTGCTTCCTGGTCGGACGGGCGGGGGCGGTGCTCACGGCCGCGCCGGCGCGGACCGACGCGGGCCCGCAGGACGGCCGACGCGCCCGGACCGGGTTGCAGTTGCTCCCGTTCCTGCTGGTGGGCCTGGTGTACGCGGGCATGGAGACCAGCATCGGCACCTGGCAGTCGACCCAGCTGGTCCGCGACGGCTGGAGCACCCAGGCCGCCACGACGGCGGCCTCCGGATTCTGGGCCGGGATGGCCCTCGGGCGGCTCGTCGTCCCCCAGCTGACGAGGCGGATTCCGGGCCGGACCACCCTGCCGGCCTACCTGGCGGCGGGGCTCGGCGCGTTGGCGCTGGCGGCCGTGCCCCACCTCGCGGTGGTGGCCTACCCGCTGGCCGGGCTGGCGTTGGCGCCGGTGCTGCCGACCCTGATCGCCTGGGTCTCGGGCGTGGCGGAGGTGCCGCAGCAGGCGACCTCCGTGCTGACCCTGTGCTGCATGCTCGGCAACGCCGTCGTGCCGGCGGTGGTCGGGGCGCTCAGCGGGTCGGGCGGGGCGGTGGTGATCCCTCTGGTGCTGGCCGGTGCGTGTCTGCTCTGCCTCGGGCTCGCGGTGTGGCTGCGGGCCGCCCGGCGGTAGGCAGTCAGGCAGGCAGGCAGTCAGGCTGTCAGGCAGGCGTTGCCGTTGGGGTTGCGGTTGGGGTTGCGCAGGACGTCGGCTGGGCCGACTTCCTGCGCGCGGCCGTGGGGTGCGGGACTCAGCCGGGCGGGGGCGGGGCGGTGCGCCCGTGGATCGGGCCTCCCGGGGTGTACCAGCCGGCCTTCTTGCGGACCGCCGGGCTCGGGTCCCCGGTGCGGGCGGCCTCCAGGGCGGCGAGGGCGCGAGGGTCGGTGTGGACGAACTTGCCGACCAGTTCGGCGGCCCGCATGCGGACCTGCGGGTCGGGGTCGCCCGCCAGACGCCGCAGCCCGGGACCGAGCACCCGGTCGGCGCCCGGGGCGCAGGTGTCGCCCTTGCACCGGTCGCAGGCCAGGGCGTGGAAGGCGGCGATCCGGACCCGGGCGTCGGGGTCGTCGGCCATGGCGATGAGCAGGTCCATCGAGTCGGTGTCGACCAGGTGGTCGAGGAGGCGGCAGCAGCCCTCCCGTACCGCCGGGTCGGCGTGGGAGAGGCCTGCGCGGATGGCGTCGAGCGCGTCCGCTGCGCGGTGCAGCAGTTCGCGGTAGGCCGCCACGGTGCGCTGTGGGTCCCCCAGGCAGGAGACGAGGGCTTCGTCGTCGGTCCGTGAGAATCCGAGCATGGGACGAGTGTCCGGCCGAACGGGCCTCCGGGCAAAGGGATTTGTGCGGGGGTCTCAGCCGCGGCGGCGGGTGCGGCCGTAGACGAAGAGGCAGAGGCAGGTGACGGCGGCGATGCCGCAGGCGAGCATGCCGAGCGCGAGGAGCATGATCGTGGTCTCGTCGAGGCCCTGGACGAACTCGTGGTCGGAGTTGCCGTTGGCGTCGACGGTGACCTTCTCGCCGTCCGGGTGGCCGGAGATGTAGCCGACCATCGCGATGATGCCGCCGACGCAGAGCACGGCGGCCGCGAGCAGCCAGCCGCCAGCCTTGCGGGTCCACTCCTCGCCGGTGAGCAGAGGGGCGTTCGGGCAGTGGTCGATCACGGCGTTGCCCAGGGCCGAGGCGCCGGTGGCCAGACCGTCGACCCGGACCCGTCCGCCGCCGGCGACGGTGAGGACACAGCGGTAGTCGTTGCCGAACCGGTGGGCGAGGGCGCCGACCGAGTTCCGGCGGGTGGGGACGGTGACGGCGGTGATCTGAGCCCAGGTCCAACTCCCCTTGCGACCACGGGCATTGCCGTGGACCAAGCCGTACTCGCGGACCTCGAAGTACTCGCCGGAACCGCCGCGCAGCGCCCGTAAGGCCTGCGTGAGGCCGATGCCCAGTCCGGACACGCCGAGGCCGAGGATCACACCGAGCCCCTTGCCGCCGCCCGAGGAGCCGTCGTCCTGGAGGAGTGCCCACAGGCCCAGCCAGGAGGTGAGCACACCGATCGGCAGGGCCCAGGCGGCGTTGACCCACCGGGTGCGGGTGGCGACCCGGTGACGGCTGACGAGGGCTCCGAGCGCGTCGGGGGCGGCGGTGGTATCGGTCACGGCGGCCAGTCAAGCAGGGGGGTCTGTTCGCCTCAAGGGCATTGGCGCGATGAGTGGTTGACGCGGCCGGCGGGACTTCCCGAAGGTGCGGGCACGGGTGCGGGCGCGGTGGCCCGGCGGCCGGTGCGTGGTCGACGCGGACGGATGCGCGGATCCCGAAATGTGGAGCGCCCGCCCCGAGGGTTCAGGGGCGGCGCACCACCCGGCGGGGCGGGGGCTACAACTGG
>NZ_JBHWCL010000104.1:19405-33642 GCF_042735125.1 Kitasatospora sp. NPDC059599
GCCCCGGGGGGGGGGGGGGGGGGGGGGGGGGGGGGGGGGGGGGGGGGGGGGGGGGGGATTGGGGGGGGGTGCCCGGGGGGCGGGGGGGGGGTCGCGGGGGTGGTCGGCGTGTTTCCCTAATTGGGCGCCGCCCGCGGGTTGGGTTCGGGGCGGGCGCTCCAGCGGGCGGGGCGGGGGCTACATCGGGGTGGGCTTGATGATGGCGAAGGCCGCGCCCTGCGGATCGGCGACGACCGCCATGCGGCCGGCCACCATGTCGAAGGGCGGGGCGAGGACCGTTCCGCCGCGCTTGACCAGGGCGTCCACGGTGGAGTCGACGTCGTCGACCGCGAAGTAGGTCAGCCAGTGCGCCGGGGTGCCGGGCGGGTCGTTGGCGAGGAGGGTGGCACCGCCGACCGCCCGGCCGCCGACGCGCAGCTCCCAGTACGAGTCCGCGCCGTCCATCGGCTCGATCTCGATGCCGAACGCCTCGCCGTAGAAGGCGGTGGCGGCCTGGATGTCACTGGTGTGCAGCTCGTTCCAGGTGAGCGCGCCGGCCTCGTTGACCACCTGGGCGCCGAAGAACTCGCCCGGCTGCCAGACGCCGAACACCGCGCCCTGCGGGTCGGAGGCGATCAGCATCCGGCCCAGGTTGCCGACCTCCATCGCCGGGACGAGCAGGGTGCCGCCGGCGCCGACGATCGCGTCCTGCGTGGCCTGGGCGTCGGTGGTGGCCAGGTAGCTGCTCCAGACGGTGGGCGGCTCGGGCATCCCTTCGGGCGCCATCGCCGGGCCGATGCCGGCGGCGGCCTTGCCGTTGAGCTCGCAGACCGCGTAACCGCCGAACTCCGCCGGGCCGGGCCGGCCCTGCCAGCCGAGCAGGTCGCGGTAGAAGTCCAGTGCGGCCTGCTGGTCCTTCGCCATCAGGTCGACCCAGCAGGGGGTGCCGGTCGCGTAGGGGGTGGTGACCTCGGGCATTTTGACCCTTTCTGGTGGGGTTTGCTGCCGGTCACGATTTCGTCGTGGGCGGTGAATCGCCACTCGACACGCCGCCGGGGAGGAACCGGCGGGGAAGTGGCCCGAGGGCCGGCGACGGGTCGGATTCCGGTGCGGGAGTGCGGGGCGGATGCCGATCGACCCGGCGTGGTTCCCGACGGTGGGGGAGGGGCGGCCGTCCGCCCGGGCGATCCGCACCGGGCGGCGCCCGAGAGGCCGAGGACCGTGCTGCGGCAGCCGGTCGAGCGGGTGGGCCGGCTCAGCCGTTCGAGAGCCCGAGAGGGACGCCGGGCGGGCCGGGACGGACACGCGGTCCGGCCCCTCGCGCGGGTCGAGCGCGAGGGGCCGGACCGGGCGTCGCCGTACGCTCAGTCGAAGCTCGCGAGTGCCTCCTGCTCGCTGTCGTGGACTTCGCAGAGGGCGAGCAGTTTGGTGATCGTCAGGAGGTCCTGGAGCTTCCCGGAGACGTTGAGGAGCTTGAGCCGGCCGCCCTTGCCGGCGGTGGTGGTGCAGCAGCTGACCAGTTCGCCGATGCCGGAGCTGTCGACGTAGGTCACGTCGGCGAGGTCGAGCAGGATCCGGCGGCGACCGGTGTCGAGGGTGTGGGCGACGGCCTCGCGCAGGATGACGTCGCCCTCGCCGATCGTGATCCTGCCCTTCAGGTCGAGCAGGGTGACGTCGCCTTCCTGGCGTTCGGAGACGGAGAGAGCGGGCACGGTGGTCTCCTTCCTGAGGTGTTTCACCAGGACGACGTCGCATCCCGGTGGTGGGCCGGTACGCCGGGTGACGTGGAAGCCGTCGACGCAGTGCTCGATGAGCGTCAGTCCCCGGCCCGAGGGAGTGAGGTTCAGGGCTCCGGACGGCTGGGCGGCGGGGGTGAAGCCCGGCCCTTCGTCGCCGACGGTGACGGTGAGCCGGGCGCCGTCGTGGTGGGCCGCCAGCCTGACCTGCCGGTCCGGCGAGAAGCGGTTGCCGTGGATCACGGCGTTCGCCACGGCCTCGTGAACGGCCAGGCCGAGCCGGTCGCGGCCGTCCTCGTCCAGTCCGAGTTCGTCGGCCAGGCGGCAGACGAACTCCTCGGCGGCCGCGATGCTGGCCAGGACGGACGGCAACTGCAGTTCGACGTGCTCCAAGGCGCTGCCTCCACTTCTCGCCCGGCTGCCGTCGGCTCCCGGGCGTGGAGCAGCCAGGGGCACAGACTGGCAGCGGTCGGTGGGAGCGGGCGCGACGTTGCTCCATGTGTGGCGTGTCGCAGGCCTGACCGGCGTTGGAGGATGGGGAGTTGGGGTCTCCCGTGCGGGTGGGTAGTGCGGGTGAGGTCGTACGGGCGGGGCCGCGCAGGCGGGGCCGCGCAGGAAGTCGGGCGGGCCGACTTCCTGCGCAGGAGGGGTGGTCAGGGACCGATGCGGGTGAACGTGAAGACGTCGCCCGGGGTCGGTACGGCCTCGATCCGGCTCTGCTCCCCGGCCCCGGTGACCGCCCACGAGGTGCCCTGCGGACCGGTGATCCGGTAGGCGTTCCCGGTGTCGGCGACGGGGGCCAGCTCCCAGGTCACGGCATCGGCCTGGTCGACGAGGAAGGTGACGACCGGGCCGGCGGTCCCGTTGTCCTCGATCCCGGCGGGGGCGCCCTTGGAATAGAGGTTGTAACGGCCGTCGGGGAGCGCTTCGACGATCCAGATGGCGTCCCGGTCGTCGGTGTCGACCCGGAGGACCTTGGGGGACAGGTCCTCCGTCTCGTGGAGGGCACGGCCGACGAGGGCGGTGCCGGCGTGGATGAGGTGGAGGCCGGAGTCCAGCCGTGTCATGGCTGCCATTCCTTCCGTGTGTGACGGATTGCGTGACAGTTGTACGCGGCCCGGCGGACCGCGGTGGTGCGCTCAACCGGCCTTCACCCGAAGGAGTTACGCACGGGGGAGGGGGCCGGGGCGAGGGGCGGGGGCGGAGGAGGGGAACGTCGGGCGCAGGGGGCGAGTGCGCCGACGGTGCCCGACGATGAGAGCCGGCCCGCGTCGCTCCCGACGGCTCCCGCCGCCCGTGCGCCGGGAGCTGCGGCACGATGGACCCCGTGCCAGAGCAGAGAGACGACCGCTACGCGCCGCCGACCACCCTCCCCGGACTCCTGCAGCGCGGCCGGGGGCAGGGCGCGCTGCTCGCCGCCGAGGACCCGGCCTCGGCGGCCGCCCTTGTGTACGGCTGCATCCGCTGGGAGTGGCGCTGGGACCGGCAGGTCGACGACCGGCCCGGCTACCTCGCCCGCCTGCTCCGGGACCTGGAGCTGCCGCTCGGTCCGGTGGTGGACCTCCTCGACGGGGACGAGGGGACCCGGGACCGGGCCGCGGACGTGCTGGAACTGCTGGCGCTCGGCGGTTCGGAGGAGGCCCGGCAGGCGCTGCCGGACTTCGCCCCCGAGGAGGACGAGCCGCCCGTGCGCCGCCGCTCGCCGCGAGTGGATCCGTACCCGGACCGCGACAACGCGGACCTGCTCGCCCTGCTGCGCGATCCGGACACCTCCGAGGGTGCCAGGGCGTCCGTCCTCCTCGCCCTGTCACTCCGCCCGCCGGAGCCCGCGCTGCTCCCCTCGGTTCCCGGCCTCGGCGCCGCGGACGGCACGCGACCACTGCCGCTGCTGGGGAGGGCGGTCGAGTCGCTGGCCGGTGCGGCCGTGCCGGCGGCCCGGGAGTGGGCGGCCGCCGAGCCGGAGTGGCTCGCCCGGACGGGTCTCGCGGTGCTGGCCGCCCACGGTGACGAGAGCGACGTGCCGGTCCTGCTCGCCGCCTTGGAGCAGGGGTGGGCGGACAGGTCCTGGTGCGGCCCCGACACGCTCGCCCGCGGCCTGGCCCGCTTCGGCCCGCGGGCCGCCGGTGCCGCGTCCCTGCTGCGCCGCTTCTGGCTCTGCACCCCGCACTCCCACGAGCGCCCCGCCTACCTGGAGGCGCTGGCCGCGATGGGGGCTCCGGGCACCGCGGAGGCCTTCGTCGAGTCGCTGTGGGACTGCGAGGCGAGTGCCCGCCTGCTCGGTGCCGAGCGCGCCCCCGACCGGCCGTCCGTGCGGCGCAGGCTCGCCGACCTGCGGGACGATCCGTTGGAGGAACCGGAGGTCCGCGAGGCCGCCGGTGCGCGGCTGGCGGGCCTGGCGTAGCCGGATGGCCGAGCGCGTCGGACCGGGACGTCCACGCGCCCGTGGGCGCCCTCCCCGGGCTGTCGCAGGGTGGCCGGGGCCCGGGCGCAAGGAGGGCCGCCGAGGACCCCGTCGCCGCCGCCGGGCACGTCCGCGCCCGCACCCGCGGGGAGGGTGCCTGGGGCCGAGAGGCCGCTGCGGTGCGACTCGCCGGGGCGGCCTGGGCGCCTCGTCCGGCCGGGCGGTGAAGCTGTTCGAGGGGGCTAGAGTGGACGCGTGAACGTGTGAGTGATGGTCCGGACCCCGCGAGGTGGTCCGGGCCACATCCATTTCCGGGGCAACCCCTGTGACCTGCACGTTCGCCGGCCCACCAGCCCAGCACCAGAGCCTCCGGAGGCCCCGCCTTGAGCGACCAGCCGTTCGCGCATCTGCACGTCCACACCGAGTACTCGATGCTGGACGGTGCCGCCCGGCTGAAGCAGATGTTCAAGGAGGTCGAGCGCCTCGGTCAGACCCACGTGGCGATGACCGACCACGGCAACATGTACGGCGCCGCCGAGTTCCACAAGCAGGCCACCGCCGCCGGCATCACCCCCGTCATCGGCATCGAGGCATACGTCGCCCCCGAGTCCCGCTCCAACACCAAGCGCATCCTGTGGGGCCAGCCGCACCAGAAGCGGGACGACGTCTCCGCGTCCGGCGCGTACACCCACAAGACCATCTGGGCCCGGAACAAGGAGGGCCTGCACAACCTCTTCAAGCTGACCTCGCGCTCCTACGCCGAGGGCTGGCTCGTGAAGTGGCCGCGGATGGACAAGGAGCTGATCTCCGACCTGGCCGGCGGCCTGATGGCCACCACCGGCTGCCCCTCGGGCGAGGTCCAGACCCGCCTGCGCCTCGGCCAGTTCGACGAGGCCGTCAAGTCCGCCGCCGACTACCAGGACATCTTCGGCAAGGAGAACTACTTCCTGGAGCTGATGGACCACGGCCTCGACATCGAGAAGCGGGTCCGCGACGGGCTGCTGGAGATCAGCAAGAAGCTGAACATCCCGCCGGTCGTCACCAACGACTCGCACTACACCACCGAGGCCGACGCCGGCGCGCACGACCTGCTGCTCTGCGTCCAGACCGGCAAGAACCTCTCCGACCCGGACCGCTTCCGCTTCGACGGCACCGGCTACTACATCAAGTCCGCCGCCGAGATGTACGCGCTGGACTCCTCGGACGCCTGGCAGGAGGGCTGCCGCAACAGCCAGCTCCTCGTCGCCTCCCGCGTCGACACCGAGGGCATGTTCACGTTCAAGAACCTCATGCCCCGCTTCCCCATCCCGGAGGGCTTCGAGTCCGAGGCGGACTTCTTCAAGTCCAAGGTCTGGGAGGGCATGGACTGGCGCTTCCCGGACGGGTACGACGAGGAGCACAAGAAGCTCGCCGAGTACGAGATGGACACCATCATCCAGATGGGGTTCCCGGCGTACTTCCTCGTCGTCGCGGACTTCATCATGTGGGCCAAGAGCCAGGGCATCGCGGTGGGCCCCGGCCGTGGATCGGCGGCCGGCTCACTGGTCGCGTACGCGATGGGCATCACCGACCTCGACCCCATCCCGCACGGCCTGATCTTCGAGCGCTTCCTCAACCCCGAGCGCATCTCCATGCCCGATGTCGACATCGACTTCGACGAGCGCCGACGCGGCGACGTGATCCGCTACGTGACCGAGAAGTGGGGATCCGACAAGGTCGCCATGATCGTCACGTACGGCACCATCAAGGCGAAGGCCGCCATCAAGGACTCCTCCCGGGTCCTCGGCTACCCCTACGCGATGGGCGACCGCATCACCAAGGCGATGCCGCCGGACGTCATGGGCAAGGGCATCCCGCTGTCCGGCATCACGGACAACAGCCACCCGCGCTACGGCGAGGCGGGCGAGATCCGCGGCCTCTACGAGAGCGACCCCGACGTCAAGAAGGTCATCGACACCGCGCGCGGCATCGAGGGCCTGATCCGCCAGCCCGGCGTGCACGCCGCCGGCGTCATCATGTCCGCCGAACCGCTGACCGACCACATCCCGGTGTGGACCCGGCACACCGACGGCGTCACCATCACGCAGTTCGACTACCCGACTTGCGAAGGCCTCGGCCTCCTCAAGATGGACTTCCTCGGCCTGCGCAACCTGACGATCATGGACGACGCCGTCAAGGCGATCGAGCGGAACAAGGGCGAGAAGATCGAGCTGCTCAAGCTGCCGCTCGACGACAAGCCGACCTACGAACTCCTCGCCCGCGGCGACACCCTCGGTGTCTTCCAGCTCGACGGCGGGCCCATGCGCTCCCTGCTGCGCCTGATGAAGCCCGACAACTTCGAAGACATCTCCGCCGTCCTCGCGCTGTACCGACCCGGCCCGATGGGCGTCAACTCCCACACCAACTACGCCCTGCGCAAGAACGGCCAGCAGGAGATCACCCCGATCCACCCGGAGCTGGAGAAGCCCCTGGAGGAGATCCTCAAGCCGACGTACGGCCTGATCGTCTACCAGGAGCAGGTGCAGAAGGCCGCGCAGATCCTCGCCGGCTACTCGCTCGGCCAGGCCGACCTGCTGCGCCGCGCGATGGGCAAGAAGAAGAAGGAGATCCTGGAAGCGGAGTTCGTCCCCTTCCAGAAGGGCTGCCGGGCGCACGGCTACTCCGACGCGGCCATCCAGGCGGTGTGGGACGTCCTCGTCCCCTTCTCCGGCTACGCGTTCAACAAGGCGCACACCGCCGGCTACGGGCTGGTCTCGTACTGGACCGCCTACCTCAAGGCCAACTACCCGGCCGAGTACATGTCCGGCCTGCTCACGTCCGTCAAGGACGACAAGGACAAGTCCGCGGTCTACCTCAACGAGTGCCGCAAGATGGGCATCAACGTCCTCCCGCCGGACGTCAACGAGTCCGACTCGGACTTCACCCCGCACGGTGACGACACCGTCCGCTTCGGCCTCACCGCCGTCCGCAACGTCGGCGGGCCGGTCGTCGAGTCGATGATCCGCACCCGGAAGACCAAGGGGAAGTTCTCCTCCTTCCCCGACTTCCTGGACAAGGTGGAGTCGGTGGTCTGCAACAAGAGGACCGTCGAATCGCTGATCAAGGCCGGCGCCTTCGACTCCCTCGGCCACACCCGCAAGGGCCTCAGTGCCCAGTTCGAGCCGATGATCGACAACGTCGTCGGCGTGAAGCGCAAGGAGGCCGAAGGACAGTTCGACCTCTTCGGCGGCGACGCCACCGCCGACGAGCCGAGCTTCGGACTCGACGTCGTCTTCTCCGAGGAGGAGTGGGAGAAGTCCTTCCTGCTCACCCAGGAGCGGGAGATGCTCGGCCTGTACGTCTCCTCGCACCCGCTGCACGGCATCGAACACGTCCTCGCCGACAAGTCCGACTGCGCGGTCGCCGACCTCGCCGAACGGCCCGACGGGACGATCGTCACCATCGGCGGCATCATCTCGGGCCTCCAGCGGAAGATGACCAAGCAGGGCAACGCCTGGGCGATCGCCACCGTCGAGGACCTGGCCGGCTCGATCGACTGCATGTTCTTCCCCGCCAGCTACCAGCTGGTGTCCTCGCAACTCGTCGAGGACGCCGTGGTGTTCGTGCGCGGAAAGCTCGACAAGCGGGAGGACGTGCCGCGGCTGATGGGCATGGAGCTCTCCGTCCCCGACCTGTCGAACGCGCACGCCGAGGCGCCGATCACCATCAACATCCCCAGCGGGAAGGTCACGCCGCCGCTGATCGCCCGCCTCAGCGAGGTGCTGACCCACCACAAGGGCACGACCGAGGTGCGGGTGCGGCTGGAGAGCCGCAACAAGACGACCGTGCTGCGGCTGGACCGGCACCGGGTGAAGTCGGACCCGGCGCTGTTCGGGGACCTGAAGCAACTGCTCGGCCCCAGCTGCCTGACGGTCTGAGCCGGTCGGCCGGGCACCCGACGGGCCGGCCCGGCACCTGACGGCCGACGCCCGGGCGCGGGAGCGGCCCGCCGCTCCGCACGGCTCTCCGCTCCCGTACGGCTCCCCGCTCCCCTCCGGGCGCGGGGAGCCGTCGTTTTCCGACCGGGTTCAGGAGCCGCTGCCGAGGCCCGGGGGGACGGCGGTGTGGAGGGCCGAGACGAAGGCCGAGATGGCCGGGTGGGAGCCGGCGCCGGCGCGGAAGGCGGCGCGGGTACGGCGGTACACGGGCAGGCGGGTGAGGACGACGCCGGGCGGGGGCTGGGCGGTGCCGAGGTGGGGGACGAGGGCGACGCCCTGGCCGGCGGCGACCAGGGCCAGGACGGTGGTGAAGTCGTCGATCTGGTGCCGGATCCGGGGGGCGAAGCCCGCGGACTCGCAGGCGCGCAGGGCCATGGTGTGGCAGAGGGTGCCCGGCGGGGACATGATCCACGGTGCGCCGCGCTGTTCGGCGAGGGTGGCCGGGGTGCGGGCGGCCAGGTACATGGGCTCGGTGAAGACCGGGCGGGTCGCCGCGAGGCCCGGCTCGGGGTCGGCAGGGACGAGGTCGTACTCGTGCACCAGGGCCACGTCCAGTTCGCCCGCGCGCAGGGCCGCGCCGACCGCCGCCGGGTCGACCTCGGTGACCATCGGCTCCAGCCCCGGGTGCCAGGCGGCCAGTTCGGCGAGCACCGCCGGGATGATCGCGCGGGCCGCCGAGGGGTAGGTGCCGATCCGCAGTGGACCGGCCAACCCCCGCTTGGCGTGCGCGAGTTCGGCGCCCGCCTGCTCCAGCAGGGCGAGCACCGACTCGGCGTGCCGGACCAGTCCCAGCCCGGCCGGGGTGAGGGTGACCCGGCGGCCGGTGCGCTCCAGCAGCGGCACGCCCGCCTCTTTCTCCAGGACGGAGAGCTGCTGGGACACCGCCGAAGGACTGAAGGACAGCGCCTCGGCGACGGCCGCGATGGTGCCGAGGTGGGCGAGTTCGCGCAGCAGGCGCAGGCGTCGTACGTCGAGCATCGGCTCAGCTTACGAGAAGCGTCGGAAATGTGAACTGGACCTGCGGTGACGGGCGGCCGCAGGATCGTGGGCATGGAACTCAAGGGCATCTACGTCCCCCTCGTCACCCCCTTCGCCGCCGACGGTTCGGTGGCGACGGACGCGCTGGAGAAGCTCGCGTACGAGGTGCTCGACGCCGGTGCGGCCGGACTGGCCGTGCTCGGCACCACCGGCGAGCCGGCCGCGCTGACCGCCGAGGAGCGGGACGCCGTGGTGGACGTCGCCGCGGCCGTCTGCGCCGCGCGCGGGGCCCAGCTGATCGTCGGCGCGCACGGCGGGGACACCAGGGCGACCGCCGGGTCGCTGGCCGCGCTCGGCGCGCGGGCGCCGCGGGCGGCGGCCGCGCTGGTCACCGTCCCGTCGTTCGTCCGGCCGGGCGAGGAGGGGACGGTCGCGCACTTCCGGGCACTGGCCGCGAGCAGCCCGCTGCCGCTGGTCGTCTACCACATCCCGTACCGCACCGGGCAGCAGCTGTCGGCCGCCGCGCTGCGCGAACTCGCGGCGATCGACGGCGTGGTGGGCGTGAAGTACGCGACCGGCGGGCTGGACCAGGCGGCCGCCGAGCTGCTCGCCGACGCCCCCGCGGGGTTCGCCTTCCTCACCGGGGAGGACGCCTTCCTCGCGCCGATGCTGGCGCTCGGCGCGGCCGGGGGCATCCTCGCCTCCGCGCACCTGGCCACCGGCCGGTTCGTGGAGCTGGCGGAGGCCTGGCGGGCCGGGGACGTCGACCGGGCGCGGGCGCTCGGGCACCGGCTGACCGAACTGGCGCTGGCCGCCTTCACGGCGCCGAACCCGGCGGTCACCAAGGGGGTGCTGCACGCCCTGGGGCGGATCCCGACCCCGGACGTGCGGCTGCCGCTGCTGCCGGCCGGGGCGGCCGAGGTGGAGGCCGCGCTGGCACTGGTGAATGGTCTGGACCATTAAGGGTCTGTCGGGGTTCGCCCGAGGGTATGTCCGGGAGCCCTCTCACACCGTGGAATACCAGGTCGCCCAGCCCGCGTGACAAGGCATGATGGGCAGAGTGCGGCTGTGAACAGCACCATCCAGAGGAGTAGTCGGAATGAAGATCGGCATTGTCGGTGCCACCGGTCAGGTCGGCGGCGTGGTCCGCGAGATCCTGGCGGAGCGGGCTGGTCGTGAAGATGGACTGGGCCCGGTGGAGCAGCTCCGGCTGTTCGCCTCGGCCCGTTCGGCCGGGCGCACGCTGCCCTGGCAGGGCACCGAGATCACCGTCGAGGACGCGGCCACGGCCGACTACACGGGCCTGGACATCGTGATCTTCTCGGCCGGCGGCTCCACCTCCAAGGCCCTCGCGCCCAAGGCCGCCGCGGCCGGTGCCGTCGTCATCGACAACTCCTCCGCCTGGCGCCGCGACCCCGAGGTCCCGCTGGTCGTCTCCGAGGTCAACCCCGAGGCCATCGCGAACCGCCCCAAGGGCATCATCGCCAACCCGAACTGCACCACCATGGCCGCCATGCCCGTGCTGCGCCCGCTGCACGAGGAGGCCGGGCTGGCCGCGCTCGTCGTCTCCACCTACCAGGCCGTCTCCGGCAGCGGCGTCGCCGGCGTCGCCGAGCTGCAGGACCAGGCCGCCAAGGTCATCGACGGCGCCGCCGCACTCGCCCACGACGGCGCCGCGGTCGAGTTCCCCGAGCCCAAGGTCTACAAGCGCCCGATCGCCTTCAACGTGCTGCCGCTGGCCGGCTCGATCGTCGAGGACGGCTCCAACGAGACCGACGAGGAGCAGAAGCTCCGCCACGAGAGCCGCAAGATCCTCGGCATCCCCGAGCTGAAGGTCGCCGGCACCTGCGTGCGCGTGCCCGTCTTCTCCGGCCACTCGCTGCAGATCAACGCCCGCTTCGAGCGCCCGATCAGCCCCGAGCGCGCCGTCGAGCTGCTCGCCGGCGCCCCCGGCGTCGAGCTGTCCGACATCCCCACCCCGCTGCAGGCCGCGGGCCGGGACCCGAGCTACGTCGGTCGCGTCCGCGCGGACGAGACCGTGGAGAACGGCCTGTCGCTGTTCGTCTCCAACGACAACCTGCGCAAGGGCGCCGCGCTCAACGCCGTCCAGCTGGCCGAACTGGTCGCCGCGGAGCTCAGGGGCTGAACTCCGGGACCCACCGGCCGGCCCGCGGGCCGGCCCGCCGCCGCGTGACCTCGGGCGGGCTCCGTCGTTGAACGGGGCCCGCCTTCACGTTCTCCGGTTCCGCCGGGCGGCTGTTGCGGTACCGGGACATCCGGCAAGGTTCGGCAGGCGAACCCCGGGTAAAAGGTGACCCAACGATCGGGCGACGACGGGGGCCCCTCACCTCGGCGCGCCCGGACGGAGGGCCGAGCGCCCACCCCGAACGACCCACCCGACTGATTCCGAGGGCGAGCGAAAAGAGGTGCGCGATGGACCGCTGCGTCGTCCTGGTGGACGCCGGATACCTGCTGGGCGCCGCCGCCAGCCTGCTCGCGGGGGATCCCTCCCGGTCCAAGGTCACCGTGAACCACACGGCCCTCATCGGCGCGCTGCGCGAGCGCGCCGAAGCCGAGACCGGGCTGCCGCTGCTGCGCATCTACTGGTTCGACGCCGCCCCCGACCGGCGCCCGATGCCCGAGCACCGGCGGCTGCGGGTCCTGCCCCGGGTCACCGTCCGGCTCGGCGCCCTCACCCGGGCCGAGGGGCGCTGGGTGCAGAAGGGCGTCGACGCCGCGATGCACGCCGAGCTCTCCGAACTCGCCCGCAACCGGGCCTGCGCCGACGTCGTGCTGATCACCGGGGACGGCGACCTGCTGCCCGGCATGATGACCGCCAAGGAACACGGCGTCGCCGTCCACCTGTGGGCACTGCAGGCCGCCGACGGTGACTTCAACCAGTCGGAGGACCTGGTCGGCGAAGCCGACGAGCGGCGGGTGCTGGACCGGGAGTGGATCGAGGCGTCGTTCTCCCTGCGGGACAGCGCCAGCCTCTTCCCGGCGCCCGGCGCCCGGCAGGAGATCGCCAAGATCCTCGCCGCCCCGCCGGCCACCCTGCCCAGCGCGGTGCCGCCGGTGGTCCGCCCGGCCGCCGCGGCCGCCGCGGTGTCCGCCGCCCCCGCCGCCAACGGGCGGCCGCAATCCGCCGCGACCGCGCTCAAGGTCGTCCCGACCCCCAAGGACCTGGCCGGGCGGGCCCCGGCCGTCGCACCGATCACCCCGGTGGCGAACGGACACGGAGCGGTCGGCCACGGCACGGCCGGGCACACGGCCAACGGACACGGCACCAGCGGACACGGCACCAACGGGCACGCGGCGAACGGGCACGGCGCCGCCGCCCAGGCCGGACCGGTCCTGCGGTGGTCCTCCGACCGCGGCTGGGTCGACCGGCCCGCCCCCGAACCCGCCGTCACCGCCGGCGACAACCTGCCCACGCTCGCCCAGCTCACCACCTCCGAACAGCGCTGGGCCGACCGTGAGGAGGACATCACCACCATCGGCGGGGACGCCCACGAGGTCGGGCAGGTCTTCGCCCGCCGCTGGAGCGACCGGGTCGGCGACTCCGAACGGCTCACCGTGCTGTGGCCCGACTACCCGCGCATCCCGCACCGCGTCGACGGCGAACTGCTCCGCTACGCCGCCCGCTTCGGACTGCTCGCGCACAAGGACGACCAGATCGACGAGCACGACCGCTACGCCATCCGGGCCGGATTCTGGAAGGAACTGGCCGCGAGGGTGCCGGGCGGTTCGATGGTCGTCGACGACTGAGGCCCGGCCGCCCGTACGCGCCCGGCGCACGCCCCACCGGCGTCCCGGGCGCGCGCCCGGCGGGCGTCCGACCGGCGGCCGGGGTGCCCGCGGTTTCCGGTGATCAGGCCCCCTTGTCCGGTTCGCCCGCATGAGCGCGTAGAGTCTTCGGTCGTGACTGAGACGGCCGGGCGAGCACCCGAGGAAACCCCGCCGTGCGTTGCCGTGCGCGACCTGGTCAGGACCTACCGCAACGGGCGCGGCGCGGCCGCCACCGAGGTACGGGCCAACGACGGCATCAGCCTCACCGTCCGGCAGGGCGAGGTCTTCGGGCTGCTCGGGCCCAACGGCGCCGGCAAGTCGACGCTGGTCCGCCAGCTCACCGGGCTGCTGCGCCCCGACTCCGGAACGATCGAACTCCTCGGCCACGACATCGTCCGCCACCCCGAACGCGCCGCCCGGCTGCTCGGCTACCTCGGGCAGGAATCCACCGCGCTGGACGAACTGACCGTCGCGCTCGCCGCCGAGACCACCGGACGCCTGCGCGGGCTCGGCCGGGCGCGGGCTCGCAGCACGGCGGCGGACGTCCTGGAGGAACTCGGGCTGACGGCCATCGCCGCGCGGCCGCTCGCCAAGCTGTCCGGCGGGCAGCGGCGGCTCGCCTGCTTCGCGGCCGCCCTCGTGGGGGACCGGCCGCTGCTCGTCCTCGACGAGCCGACCACCGGCATGGACCCCGTCGCCCGGCGGGCCGTGTGGAGCGCCGTCGACCGGCGGCGCGCCGAGCACGGGACGACCGTGCTGCTGGTCACCCACAACGTGATCGAGGCGGAGACCGTCCTCGACCGGGTCGCCGTGGTGGACGAGGGCCGGGTGATCGCCTGCGACACGCCCGGCGGGCTGAAGGCGCTCGTCGACGGCGACGTCCGGCTCGACCTGGTCTGGCGCGACGAGGCACCGCTCGGCGTCCCCGCCGTCGCCGCGCTGCGCGAACGGGCCGAACGCACCGGGCGCCGCTGGACCGTGCGGACCACCCCCGAGCAGGCCCGCGAACTGGTCGCCGCCGTCACTACCGGCCCGGCCTTCGCCGCGCTCGACGACTTCACCCTCGCCACCCCGAGCCTTGAGGACGCCTACCTCAAGCTGGGCGGCCGCCACGGAGGACTGGCCAAGTGACCCTGCTCTCGGCGCCGCCCCGGACCGACCGGACCACGACCGGACCCGCCCCGCTCGCCCCCGCCGCCCGGCTGCTGCCGGCCCTCGCCGCCGTGTACCGGGCGCAGCTCGCCCGGGCGCGGGTCGCGCGGATCCCGCTGCTGTTCGTCGCCACCTTCCAGTCCGTCGGCATCCTGGTGATGATGCGGGGCGTGGTGGAGGCCGGCCAGTCCTCGGCGGCGCGGTCGGTGGTCGCCGGGTCGAGCG